>JAAYND010000305.1 GCA_012521035.1 Methanomicrobiales archaeon | reverse complement strand
TTGAATTTCAGGTGAAATGCAACCGCTTTGAACATGGCACGTTATGAGTTCTGGGAATATAGGATGTACCGTCATAGCAACCCTCATTATACAGCACTAGCAGTGCCACTCTTTCTTAAGAATATCTCTAGAACACCAGATGTCTTTAAACCCATTGATTTGGTTATTTAATCTTTACTAAGAAAATAACTCCCAAAAAATAGGGTTGGAACATTTCGAAAGCTTAATGGAGCCCATTGCGGTTAGTAGAGTATTATGGAGGGATCTAAATGGCAAAAATTGAGGACAGCAAGTGAATTCCATGTTGTCTTTGAAGGAGAAGCCGTTAAAGACTATCTAATTGATGTTGATAAGTTTGCAAACACCATGATTGGTGTATCAAATGCGCTCCAAGAAGCTAACCGGGTAAGTAATGGGAATACGCACTCTAAAATATCCGTTAAGATCAAAGCGAACTTCAAGGAAAGTTCATTTTTAGTCGAATTAATCCTCTTCATGACATCTACAAACATTGGAGCAGTGACAAACATAGCCACATTGATTGGTTTTTGCGGCTATCATCCTGGGTCACTGATTCAACTCTATAAAAAAACTAAAGGAGAGGTGATCGCTGGTAAGCGCGAAATCTCAGATGGTAAGTATGAGTTGACATTCGACAACTGCTCAAATCCAATTATCATAAATGGGCCTGTTGTCGTTGCTGACTGGTATGGGGATTCTAAAGTAAGAAAATCCATGAATCAGATTGCAGATGTTTTTCGGAAGAAAGGCATTGAAACACTACGATTCTCGGATAATATGAGAGAGGCTGAAAGCATTTCAAGGGCCGAGGCCTCATATTTTGAAGTTCCAGAAGATGACGCGATAGAGGAGAAAATTGATACTGACTACTTCCTTGTCACTCGCCCCGATTTTGAGGGGAGAAAAACGGGATGGAGATTTAGTTTTGGTACTACAAATGACATTCATAAGAAGACAAGTGACTTCCCCGCAAAGGTATTAGATGAAAAGTTTTTAAGTGACGTCAAGGTGCTGAGAACATTGATCCCGCAAGGCACTGTCATCAAAGCAAAATATAGGAAAATAACCCATAGAATTGGGAATTTGAGGGTGCAATGGGAGATCTTAGAGGTCCTTGAAGTGGGGTTAAGTAAATCCGTCAACCGAAGTTTAAGTGACTTCTAGCCGCCACTTCTCGTAACTGGTTCGACCATATCAGCAGCCAGCCGCAAAGCATCTGCCTGACCGCCCATAGCCTTCTCCTCTGCTGCTTCCATACCTCAGTAGCGCACTCCTCGCAGATCCCTTTGGGGAGTGTCAACCCAGCCTGCTTAAATTCCGTCTGATACCGCTCCCGGAAAGTGTCAATCATCAGAACATCCTTTCCACACCGAGAGCATCACTTGGTATCCGTTCTACCAGGACCGGCTCACCGTCAGCTGTGGCCGTCGGTGCGAAGTCCACCCCTGCCGGTCTCTCCGGTGGCAATCCCGCTTCATCATGGAGCCCGGTCACACGGATCGCCCGCCGGAGTGCGTGAGCATCTGCGCATTTCTGGGGCAGGATATACGGTATTTTATCTCAAGATCCCGGTTTTTTGCCTAGAGGTGTCAGCCCGTACTACTCATCAACTCAGACCGTCACCGGGATAGGGTGAGCCGTCTTCTTGTGGTTAATCGTACATGTCGCTGGAAAAAATTTCCCGTTTCGCTCCTCGAAAGTGGTTTCCATCCCGTCAAAGTTCCCTGAAGCATGTGCCAACGCCAAGCACCCATCACGCCTGCCCGACGAAGATCCCGGCAGGCGTTGCCCATATCTGCCGGGCGAAAGGATCAAGTCCACACTTCTTCGCCAATTCAAGATTCTTTTTCGGTAGCAATTTTTCCAAATTGATATCTTTAAATCATACCATACGTTAATCTGTGTAACAAATTGTTTCCCTTGCCCTATCTCACCGGGCGATGTACAGGGCGAACAATTTTCCACATCTCATGGGAGGATGAGTGAAAGATGGCTACATGGGGACGGGAAACGGAAAGTGTTGAGCAGACGTCGCCGGATATCATTACCGAGCAGATTGACCGACTGAAGGATCTCTTTCCCGAAGTTGTATCTGAG
>JAAYND010000301.1 GCA_012521035.1 Methanomicrobiales archaeon | reverse complement strand
CTGTGGCGGATGCGGAAGAACAGGCTGCGGGGGCGCCGGCGGTAGGTGGGGGAGGAGGACGAAGTTCTCCGGGGATCCCGGCGCCCCCGGGATCTGATCTTTTTGTAGCCGGGGTGTGATATGCAGCCTGAAGTAGTGCTTTATCGATGAATTTGCCCGCGGGGGCGAGGGGGCGTTACCATGTCTGAAAGGATATGGCCCCATTGAAGCCACTCCTTCCGAACCCATCAAACCAGCCATTTGAAGCACAATCGTCCCTTTTTCCACTCACCCTGCACTTTTCTAAGCTCACCTGACATGCAAGACCACTTACCTGACATGCAGGACGACTTACCTACCATGCTGAAGGAGGCCATCAAGAACCTTGGAGAGAGGTGTGCGCCGGAGCGGATGCAATCTATTATCGCTGAACTCTGTAGCATCCGGGCCTATACTGCTGACGAACTCGCAGCGATCCTTAATAGAAATAAGAGATGGGTGTCGCAGAGTTATCTTTCGCCCATGATTAAGAATGGTGCCCTGGAATACACAATCCCCGAGAATCCCCGGCACCCCATGCAGGCATACCAGACAAAAAAAATAGGGGCAAAAAAGCGGACCGGTCATCTCTCCAGATCCACCATGATAACCTGACCAGCCCCGGCCACAACAACAAGGACGAGAGAGCCTCCAGGCAGAGTCTCACTCCCCCGCGCCAGCCGGGCGATCCGGTAGTCCTGGAGGCTGAGGGCAAGGTAGCCACAACCGAGAACACCCGCGAGGGCGAGCAGGGGGATGAAGATCCGGCCGCTCACCGAGAGGAACGCCGCGAAGATGATCAGCACCCCGGCGAAGACTGGATAGCCCCGCCGGTCATCGAGGAACGCCGTGAGCACTACCATCTGGAGGACGAGGGCCGCGAGGAGATCCCCGATGGCGACGACCAGGATCTCGCCGGCGCAGAGGAGGAGAAACCGCCGGTCAACCGCCATCAGAGATCCTCCACGGCATCGATGCCGGGGAGAATCCCGGCGCCGGCAGGGACCCGGAGGGTGACCCGCATCCCCTGGACCTTTGCCTCGTGGATCAACTGAATAAGATGGCTCCTGTCACCCTCCGGGAGGAGGGAGTAGATCCGGATATCCGTAGCCTCCGCCCGGTCAAGAATCACCCGGACCGCAGTGGCAAAGGGTGCGGAGCTCGCATCCGCGAACGTCGAGAGGATCCCGCCGAGGCGTTCACAAAACACCTGCTCCTCCGGTCCCGCTCCCCCTCCATTCATCCTCGCCCGTTCCGCGAGAACGACAGGCCCCGGCGCACGGAAGAGGAAGGTTCGGGGTTCAAAGGAGCCAGACCCGCCGAGAACCTCAAAAGCCTCCTGGCTCGATCGGACCTGGGGGAGGAACCCCGCAACCTCAGGGCCGGCGACGACCAGGAGCGAACACTCTTCACGGGAGGTGATCGCTTCCTCAATGGCACCGTAAACGGCCATCGAGAGCCGGGCGAAATGTTCCAGATCCCCGGCCCGGACTGGAAGATCGACGGCGATGAGGGGCGCACCG
>JAAYND010000300.1 GCA_012521035.1 Methanomicrobiales archaeon | reverse complement strand
GTACCGGTCGTCGCGTTCACCGGCCAGGTACCGACCGGCATGCTCGGGAACGATGCGTTCCAGGAGTCGGACATCACCGGCATAACGATGCCGGTAACGAAGCACAACTACCTCGTGAAAGACGCTGGTGACCTCGACCGCGTCGTGCAGGAGGCGTTCTACATAGCGCGGACCGGCCGACCCGGCCCGGTTCTGGTCGACATCCCAAAAGACGTCACCAACGGTCCGGTGAAGAACGGACCCCCCCTCCCCGAGAAGGTCTCTCTCCGGGGCTACCAGCCCACCTACGAGGGGCACGTCCGCCAGATCGACAAAGCGCTCGACCTGATCGTCGAGGCAGAGCGCCCCCTGATCTACGCCGGCGGGGGCGTGGTCCTCTCCGGGGCATCGGCAGAACTCCTGGAGTTTGCTGAGGCCGCCGCCATACCGGTGACGACGACCCTGATGGGGCTCGGCGCCGTCCCGAGCGACCACCCGCTCTCCCTCGGTATGCTCGGTATGCACGGCACCCAGACCGCGAACTACGCGGTCACCGGATGCGACCTCCTCATCGCTATCGGCGCCCGGTTTGATGACCGGGTGACCGGCAAGATCGAGACCTTCGCGCCGGGCGCCGCAGTCATCCACATCGATATCGACCCCGCCGAGATCGGGAAGAACAAGGTGGTTGATGTCCCGATCGTCGGCGATACAAAAGCCGTGCTCCAGGCTCTACTCCGGCGGATGAAGAAGCGCGGGGATACAGTTGACTGGATGACGAGGATCAGTACCTGGAAGGCGCAGTACCCCCTCAGCTACCGTGAAGACGATCGCCTCCGCCCGCAGTATGTCATCCGCGAGCTCTCTGACCTCCTCCAGGGCGAGGGGATCATCGCAAGCGAGGTCGGCCAGAACCAGATGTGGGCCGCCCTCTACTACTGCTTCAAAAAACCCCGGACCTGGATCACATCCGGCGGCCTCGGGACGATGGGATACGGGTTCCCGGCAGCCATCGGCGCCCACTTCGCGCGGCCGGACCTCCCGGTGGTCGATATCGCCGGCGATGGGAGTTTCCAGATGAACATACAGGAACTCGGGACGGTGGCACACTACAAGATCCCGGTCAAGGTCGTGATCTTAAACAACATGTACCTCGGTATGGTGCGTCAGTGGCAGGAGCTCTTCTACGACCGTCGCTACGCCTACACCGAGCTCCCGCCGGTGGACTTTGTCCGGATCGCAAACGCCTACGGCGTCGAGGGCATCATGGTCGATGAGAAGGAGGATGTCCGGGAGGCGCTCAAGACCGCTCTCGCAACCGATGGTCCATACGTCCTCGACTTCCGGATCGAGCGTGAGGAGAATGTCTTCCCCATGGTCCCGGCGGGAGCTGCGATCAACGAGATGATCGGGGTGCATCACGAATGAAACCGCACACGATAAGTGTCCTCGTGGAGAACCGGGCCGGCGTCCTGAGCCGGGTCGCGGGCATGTTCTCCCGCCGGGGGTTCAACATCGAGAGCCTCGCCGTCGGAACCTGTGAAGAGCCTGATATGAGTCGGATCACGATCGTTGTGAACGGCAATGACTCCGTCGTCGAGCAGGTGATGAAGCAGACCAACAAGCTCATCGATGTCATCAAGGTCTCTGACCTGACCGAACGGGAGAGCGTGGAGCGGGAGCTCGCCCTCATCAAGGTGGCCGCGGAACCGGGGTCATCGCGTGCCGAGATCCTCCAGATCGCCGATATATTCCGGGCCCAGGTCGTGGACGTCGGATCAAAATCACTGGTGCTCCAGGTAGCCGGGGATACAGAGAAGATCGACGCGCTTGAGAAACTCCTGCGCCAGTACGGCATCAAGGAACTCGTCCGCACCGGAAAGATTGCCATCCTCCGGGGCGCAAAGACTGTAAAGAGTTCCAAATAACCTTATTTTTGGCGTGAGTGGTTCCATCCCGGATCGGGGTGGTATCTCCGCTCCCAGCGATCGTGTTATATGTTAGCATGCCACATACTAGCATAGCATGTTCTTCGGACTACCTTTTCATACGGGACTGATCGTGGGCGGCGCTGTCGCCCTGGTCATCGTGGTGCTCACCCTCTGGGGGTTCTCCTTCGGGGAGGCCTCATGAATGGCTGACCCGATAACGTTTGTACTGATCGGGCTCTACTTTGTCGTGCTCATCGGTATCGGTAGCTGGGCCTCAAAGAAGATCCATAACACCGAGGACTATATCCTCGCCGGGAGATCGCTCGGGTTCTGGGTCTTTACGATCCTGATCATCTGTTCTGTCTGTAGCGGCATGACCCTGCTCGGCGTCAGCGGGTTTGGGTACTCCTCTGGATGGCCCGGTATATGGGAGCAGATCTTTGTGCCGCTCTCGGCATCGTTCTGCATCATCGTCTTCGGGGTGAAACTCCAGGCTGTCGGGAAGGAGCGGGGTTACATGACCATCCAGGACTACCTCGCAGATCGGTTCGAGAGTCCGAGGGTTCTCCGGGGACTCTCCGCCCTCTCCGGGATCGTCGTCTCGCTGATCTACCTGGTGGGGCAGTATACCGCTATCAGTATCGTGCTCGTCTGGCTCTTCGGCATCCCGCACTGGGTGGCGCTGGTCATCGCCGGGATCATCATAACCGGCTACACGGTCGTCG
>JAAYND010000039.1 GCA_012521035.1 Methanomicrobiales archaeon | reverse complement strand
GGCCGGAGGGTCTCATCGATGAATGCAGAGACGCCCTTTGTTATGCTCTCCGCCTCACTGAACGGTGCATGCCCGACGCCAAACGACGTATCGTTCGCCCGTGGGATCTTTCCCTCACAGGACCGGAAGACATCGCAGAGATCGGTCGACCCCGCCCCCATCCGACAGTCGACTATGATGTCGCGGTCCATGTTGATGGTGGGGAGGATCGTCCTGATGTAATCCCGTGCCGCCTCGACAGCGATCGCATCCGCCGGGATGTTCACGCCGTCAAAGGCCCTGGTCGCCCTGCCGGATATGAGGAAGTAGATCGGTTTTGTGATCCTGCCGCCGCCGAACTTCGGTATCGACTCCCCTGCCACGACCTCACCCTGGTCGGTGTTGTGGTGCAGGACGGTACCGCACTCTTCCAGGTATGCCCTGCTGAGTGCCCGGCTGATCGATTCCGCTATACCGTCCGCGAGGCTGTCGGGGTGCCCGAGGCACTTTCGCTCCACCAGTTCGACCCGCTGTCGCTCGATCGGGATCTGGTCAAGCCCTTCTACACTGATGTTCCTGGTCATCAAATCCACCGTAGTTCTAATTATTATAAAAGAAATGACTGCAATTCATATAACTATTTCTAACCGTCACCACGGATGCGGATGTCTGAACGGATGCCGATTTTGCATATGCCATCCCGAAAGACCCGCACCATGCCACCACTCTCTGAGACCGTTATACCGATAGATGGGGTCTCATACGTGATGGATGCGGTTGCGCGATGTCTCCCCCCGAGGCCCGAGGGGAGGGATATGCCCCGTCCGGTGACGTCCAGGTAGCGCCCCGCCGATCGTATCTCGCCGGTCTTATCGATGACGAAGACGCCATCCAGCTGGGCGAACTCTTTTACGCTCTCCCAGTTGTTCCTGTTCCTGATATCCCGGAGGGCGGCCGGCTGTCCCTGGTAGGGGTTTAAGATCGCCTGGTGGGAGTGGGCAAATATCTCTTCCGGGTCTCCGATGATGAACGCGGTGCCTATGGACCTCCCCTCCCTGCCCTCGATCGCGATCTCGAGGGCCAGCGTGAGGACCGCATGGAGAACCTCGCGAGGGACGATATCGGAGAAATCCTTGAGGTTTATGAAGTTTCGCCCCTCCGCGATGTCGTATATGATGATGGCGTAGGGGAATACCCCGACGACGAGGCCGCTCTCCAGACTCCGCCTGAGGTAGATGTGGATCGCGGCATCCATCATGTGCCGCTCGCTCACCTCCAGGATGTCGTGCATGGTGAGGTCCTTTAAGACATCGAGCTGGAGTTCCTGTACCCTGATGATCGGGATATCGGGTGCGCCCGGGGGGATCTGGACCAGGTCGACGAACGAGACGACCGCCCGGGCGCCGATCTTCGCTGCCACCTCACAGGCGGTGGCGAGCATCAGGTCGTCGTTCATAGCACCCCGCGAATCAGCTCCGGTATCTCTGAGGGGCGGGACGCGACCGGGACATCAAGGGCGGATATGCGCCGGACCTTTGATCGCGCATCACCTTCACCCCCCTCGATGATAGCGCCGGCGTGGCCCATCCTCTTCTCCGGCGGAGCACTCACGCCGGCTATGTAGGCGACGACCGGGAGGT
>JAAYND010000038.1 GCA_012521035.1 Methanomicrobiales archaeon | reverse complement strand
GCACCGTCCTTTGCCCGCATTGTGATTGTTGCAGGTGGCTGGATGTTGTTATTCCAGCGGTGTTCTGGAGGCAGATAGACATCCCTGCTATATATACCCTGCTTCGGCGGGAAAAACGGGAAGAGCCCGTCCCGATTTGATGGGCCCTGAATAGATAGTGGATCAATTGTATCTAATAATCCGATCTTCCTTTGCTCTCTCCCGCGGCCTTCGGAGTGAGTTTTCGGCGTGGGATAATGATGCGGTCTCACGCGAAGAGCACGAAGGATGTGTCGTTCTATCGCCGTCACCCTTCGCGGCCTTCGCGTTGCCGCGAGCGACCGCCGGATCTCCGAATATAGGGAGATGTTATGCTCAATAACTTGGTTTGATGATCTTAGAGTGCCCCTGCACGGGATCGGGGAGGTTCTGCTGCGTGCCCTCCCGTCACCCCGGGGAAGAACGGAACCAAAAAGAGGGGGGGTTATACGCCCCGTCCTGCGGGCGCGCCGAAAGAGCGACTATACCTGCCCCGTCCGGACGAGGTCATCAAGGATCTTCTTGATATCGATCCAGAGGATGAGCCGCCCGCCTCCCTGTTGCCCTTTCGTGTCTGCCCGCTTCCGGTCCCCCTCGTCCTTTGCGAGTTTGATGATCCCCTTGACGAAGGCATGGACACCGGAAGAGATCCCTTCATCCATCAGTTCGATATCGTCCTCTGACACCTGGATGACGCTGTGCACGTCATCCACGATGATGCCGAGGTTCGACCCCCCGGCGGCCTCGGCGACCAGGACGATGATCTTCTGGTTATCTCCCGATGCTCCAGGGACCTGGATTAACCGTTTCAGGTCGATGACGGTGGTGATCTCACCCCGGAGGTTCATGATCCCGGCGATGTAGTCCGGCGCTCGGGGGATGTGGGTGATGGGCATCATTTCCACGATCTCCCGGGCGAGCTGGATGTCCATCGCATAGAGTTCACGCCCCAGTTCGAACTCGACGACGTCGATCATACTGGCCTCACTGGAACCTGAACGCTGCGACCCGCTCGCGGAGCTGAAGGGCCATCCGCTGGACCTCGTTTGCGGCGCTGGCGACCTCCTCGGTCGAGGCGGACGACTCCTCGGCGAGCGCGGCGAGGCTCTCCGTCCCCCTCTCTGTCTCCTGGATCAGGGAGAAGACCTCCTCGATGCTCGTTGTGACCGCGTTTGCCGCATCGGCCTGGTTCTCGGTCGCCCGGGATATGTCGGCGATGCCGCCGACGGAGGTGTTGACGTCGGCGACCATCTTGTTGAGGGCCCCGATGGTCTCGTTCACGCTCTCGATCCCGCTGAGGATCTCGGTGTGGGCTCCCCGCATCGCCTCGGCGGTCTTCCCGCTGCTTGTGGTCACCCCGCCGATAACCTCCTCGATCTGCCGGGTCGCGCTCTTTGACTCCCCGGCAAGGTTCCTGACCTCGCCCGCGACGACCGCAAACCCGCGCCCGTGCTCCCCGGCCCGGGCCGCCTCGATCGCTGCGTTGAGCGCGAGAAGGTTTGTCTGGTTTGCGATATCGGTGATCAGCTTTACGATATGGCCGATATCCTGCATCTTCGCGTTCAGGTTCGTGATCTCCTCGACGGCCTGCTCGGATATCCGCTGCACAGCCTGCATCTTCGCACTCGCCTCGTTCCCTAACCCGACGGCCGACTCACCGGCCTTTGCAACGTTCATGGAGAGGTCCCTGACTTCCTGGGCGGTGCTTGCAATCTCTTCCACCGCCGCGGAGAGGTCCCCGATCTCTTTCGTTACCCGGTCAAGCTGCCGGATCTGCTCTTTTGCACCGTCAGATGTCTTCTGGGCGGTGTTTGCCACCTGCTGGGATGCCTGGGCGATCTCATCGGCACCCTTCCCGGCATCGGTGACGATGTGCGCGAGGGCATCGGCCAGCTCGAGGGTCTGCTGGAAGAACTCCCTCAGGCTTTTGATCGTCTCGTTCAGGTCCTTCTTGAGCCTTTCCAGCGGGTCGCCCGGGTAGGTGGGCGCCGGCAGCGTCAGGTCGCCGCTGGCGACTGCATCGAGGCTCTTCTCAAGCTCTCCGATGCTCTTCTGGAGATTCTGTTCAAGGGTCCGCCCTTCTGTGATGTCGTTGTAGACCGTGAGTACGCTATCGACGTTCCCCTTCTGGTCAAAGAGGGGGATGTTGTAGCGCTCGAGGATGCGGACGCCTGCCGGGAACTCGACGGTGACCTCGCCCTTGCTCGGCTTCCCGCTCTTCAGTGTGTCGGCGGCACCTGCCCCCGACTGGCTCATGTACTTGAAGTCCCGCGCGGTGAGGCGTGCAGACTGCTCCTTTGTGTAGCCGGTCACCCGGTGGAACGCCTTGTTGAGTGTTTTTATGGTCATGTCGGCGCCCCAGAGGAGGATGGGCATCGGGTTCTCCTGGACGATCGCATCGGCCTGCTGCCGGAGCGCCTCCATCCGCTCTATCTGCCGCTTCTGGTCGGTGATGTCCTTGTAGACGCTCATCACGTTCTCGACGTTGCCGGCCTCGTCGGGGAGCGGGACGTTGTAGCGGACAAACGAGAAGGTTCCGGCCGGGAGTGTAACCGTTATCTCGCCGGATGTCGTCTTCTTTGTCCTGAAGACCTCCATAACTTCCTGGCCCGACCTGTCACCGTCGAGCTCGAAGTCCTTGATGGTCATGGACTCGGCTTTCTTTCGGTCGTAGCCGGTCATCTGCAGGAACGCTTTATTCACCGTCGTTACGCGCAGGTTCCTGTCCCAGATGATGATAGGCATCGGGTTCTCCTGCAGGATGACCTCCGCCAGCCGCCGGTTCTCCTCCGCCGCGGTTGAGACGGGGCTGCCTGATTCCAGTTC
>JAAYND010000299.1 GCA_012521035.1 Methanomicrobiales archaeon | reverse complement strand
TATTATGGCGTGAATAGCGAGAGTAAGGGCGCCGGCGGTTCCGTACACCACGAAGAACCAGGACGATGTTCTGCAGCGACCACCGGGAGCAAAGAAGCTCGCCCGGGCCGACCCGGGGCGGTTGCGTGCGATGAGGTCTGGTATGCCCTACCCAGCCAACACCGTCACTTCGCTGGACCGCAGGGGGAGAAAGTCTCCGCTCAATTTTCCTCAGCACCGGGGCGATCTGTGCCCCAGTAAGTAACCTCTCTTCAGACAGAGATATGTAGATTGAAGCGCCAGAGGATCTTATACCGCAGAGGTGAAATTACCATGAGCCAGGTAAAAGAGGAGATCATCAACGAGCTCGACGACCTCCCGCCCCGGACATATGGTGAGGTGCTCGATTTCATCCGGTTCCTCAAGGCCCGGCGCCGGAAGGCCGCACCCGACACCACCCTCGCGAGCGAGCCTGTGCTCCAAAAAGACTGGCTCCAACCCGAGGAGGAAGAGGCGTGGAGCGATTTGTAAAGGGCGATGTTGTCGTTGTACCGTTTCTCTTCTCGGATCTCTCGACGGTGAAGCGGCGTCCGGCTCTTGTCGTTGCAGCGCCCGGTGGGGATGATCTTATCCTCTGCCAGATCACGAGCCAGCAGGTCCGGGATCGTTATGCCGTCGGTATCACCGATATAGACTTTGCAGAGGGAACACTCCGAAAACCGAGCAATGTCCGGCCAAACCGGCTCTTCTCCGCCAGTGCCAACCTGATTCTCTACCGGGCCGGCCATCTCAATGATCTTGCCGTCACGTCGGTCGTCGACCGGATCATCGAGATCCTGCAGGCGACGTAACTTTCTGCCGGGAACCCATATCTGCGGCTCGCATCTCTTCCACTTTCACCCCCCGCCCGGCTCACCCATAACAACCCTCTCTTCTCCAGATCATCGTATGACGCACTCCTCTCTCCTCCGCTCCGACGAGACGCTCTTTCGCGACCCCGACCTCCACCACCGCGATGCCCGGAACCCGTCCTGCTCCGCCGGGGCGGGAGGTCGTGCATCACTATCATTTAATACATTGAATGATTATTCAATACATTATATGCTCCGGGAGTTCGAGAAGTTCGTCGGGTTCCGGGTCCTCGCCTGGTTCCTCACCCACCCGAGAGGCGAGATCCACATCAACAGACTCGCCCGGGAGATCGCTGTCAGTCCGGGAAGCGTCAAGGCGTATGCCGATGCCTTCGAGCGCGACGGGTTGCTCACCGCCACGCGCCTCGGCACGGCAAGGCTCCTCTCCCTCGAGAACGACTCCTTCGCCGCCCGGGAATTGAAGCGGGCCTGCATGGCTCTCCTCCTTGCTCGGGCCGGCATCGAAGAGATTGCTCCCGAGAGCATCGCGGTCGCGGTCTACGGGAGCACCGCGTCGGGGACCTTCGATGAACAGAGCGACATCGACATCCTGATCATCGGCGACGAGAGCCGGGTCGATCACGGCCGGGTGCCGGCACTGGAGGCGGAGACCGGCCGCGAAGTGCAGGTGACGGTCATCCCCTACTACCGGTGGGAGCGGATGAAAGAGGAAGGCGACCCGTTTGCCGCGAGCGTCCTGCAAAACCACATGCTCGTGACCGGGGTCCGCCTATGAGGTGGCGCGAGTGCGTCGACCGGGGCCTCATCCGCGCCGACCCTGGAGCGGTGGAGCGTCTCCCCGGCTCTCTCGCATCCGCGGCGAGGTTCCTTCGAGCGGCGGAGAAGAACGTGGCGATCGAGGAGTACGAGATGGCGCATCTTGCCGCGTACAACAGTGCGTTTCATAGTGTCCGTGCGTTCCTCTACGCTGCAGGCTACGTCGAGCGGAGCCACGCCTGTCTCGTTACTGCAGTACAGCATGTATCCGGCGACGACCCTGAGATTGCCGATCTCCTGAACGCCTTTGACAAACTGCGGGTCGCCAGGCACAACGTTCAGTACAGCGGCTCGCTTGTGTGTGAAGAGGAAGCGGCGTTCTGCATCCGGCTGGCTCATCGGGCCCTTGTTCTGGCCCGGCAGCGGTTTGGGTAGAAGCCGCTGCAGTTCGACGGAAACGGCATCGGGGGGGAGCGCTCGTGGCGGGACACTCCCGGGGAATTCTGGTGGCAGATCGGCGTCGCCGGCCTTTCACCGGGTGAACAGGAGAGAACTGATAAACCGGTCCCTCACCCTCTCACTTTCACCCTACGCCCGGCTCACCCATAACAACCCCCTCTTCTCCAGATCATCGTATGACGCACTCCTCTCTCCTCCGCTCCGACGAGACGCTCTTTCGCGACCCCGAGGTCTTTGAACTCACGTACCTCCCCGAACACCTCCACCACCGCGACGCCCAGGTCAGGGAACTCGCCTTTCTCATCCGGCCGGCCCTCCGGGGCGCGAGTGTGGGGAGCGCCGTCCTCCGCGGCCCGCCGGGGACCGGGAAGACCACCACCGTCCGCCACCTCTTCGCCGCAGTCACGGAGGAGACGAAGAGGATAGTCCCGGTCTACGTCAACTGCCGGCACGACCACACGGCGCTCGCGGTCTACCGGAGCATCTTCGTGCAGGTCTGCGGTAGCCCGGCGCCGTCGGCCGGCCGGTACCTCGACGACATCAAAGAGGGAATCGCCACCCGACTCCATGACGAGAACGCCGCGCTTGTCGTCTGTCTCGACGATGCGGACGAGCTCATCGCGGCCGGGACCTACAACACCCTCCTCTACCAGCTCCTCCGGCTCTACGAGAAGTGGGACGTCCGGAAAGCCGGGGTCTTCGCGGTCACGAGCGATCTTGCCCGGAACCTCTACGCGGAGGCCGATCCAAGCGTCCGGTCGGTCTTCCACCCGCTCGAGGTCACCTTCTGGCCCTACACGAAGGCCGAGATCCACGAGATTCTGGCTGATCGGGTCAGGCAGGGGCTCTATCCACGGGTGATCTCAAAGATCCTCCTCGACCGCATCGCCACCATCGCCGCCGGCGAGCAGGACGTCCGGGTCGGGATCGACCTCCTCCGGGCAGCAGTCCAGCGGGCGGAGAAGGACGGCCGGCGGAGGGTCGGCCCTGAGGACGTGGTGGCCGCAGCCCGGGCGATCACCAGGCCGTCGCTCCGGACCCGTGCCGCGGACCTCTCGGCGGGTGAGCGGGCGCTGCTCTCCCGGATCGCAGAGCGGTCGCGGGAAGGGAGAGATATGGCCTCGGGGGCGGTCTTCGAGGCGGCACGGGAGTATCTCCCGGTCGGGAAGACGACCTACCACGAGCACCTCAATGTTCTCGCAACGGCCGGGATCGTCGACCTGGTGCCTGGAGTCGGCCGGGGCCGGGCGATCCGTCTTCGGTATGACCCCGAGGACGTCTTCGCCGTCTGCAATGCCCGGACGAAACCCGCAAAAACCCGGACTGAGCATGGGATTTCGTAAACCTTAATTTTCTATCTGATCGGAAATCAAGCACCGATTCTTCATTTTTAATTTTTCCCAATACAGTAAGGTTTATGCCGGGTTCGTTTCTTTCTTCCGGGATGGTTGGCTCACTCTTTTAACCATCCGGGCGAGAGAAGCCCGTATGCGCCGGAGAGAACGCCGGTGCGAAGGAGATAGCAAAAAATGCAACAGCAACCAGAAACAACCCCCGGCGGGGGAGGAACCGAACCGAGAACCAGCGGCGGCAGCCCGGACCTGAAGTGTGACCGCACCGTCGGCCAGGCCGCCACTGGTACATCTTCACCGGAGGAGATAAACGTCTCCCCGGTGCCGCTCTTCCTCGTCCCGCGAGCGATCGCGGACGCTATCCGGCGGTATGGGAGAGCCGTCCGCGAGATCCACGTGCACAGAACACGCAACCACCAGTACACCGTCAGCGTCGAGCGGGGCCGGCCATGACCCCGGAGCCGGGAACCCTCAGCCCCGGTCCCGACGGGGTGCTCCGGGTCTCCGTCGAGACCGAGCGCTACCGGATCGAGGCCGGGGATATCAGGAACCTCCTCTTCTACGGCCGGGTTGTCCCGATCACGCAGGCGAGCGGGGACGGGATCGTCATCGAGGGGCACGCGGCGATGAACGCTTCGGGGAAGGCGGTGATGCTCCATACCCGCGCCGGCTCTTACATCATCCCGCTCATCAGTTTCCAGCGGGTTGCCCGCGGGGAGGCGGTGAGCGCCCCGCTCTTTCCCCTGGTGCCGGGGGTGACGGGGTGAGAGATGTCGTGCAGAGGGCGGTGGCACTCCTCGCCGACGGGGTGGTCGAGGTCCGGGCGCTCGCCGACGGCGTAACCCACTCGGGCTACTTCGATGACTTCGAGGCGCTCGCCCGGGCCGTGGAAGCCCTCGACGCCGACCCCGCGGTCGCCGGGATTTATGTGACTCTCAATACGGTGAACCCCGCCCTCCTCGCCCGGCGGACGAACCGGATCAAGATGCGGCTCTCCCGGAGAGACGCGACGACCGCCGACGCCGACATCATCCGGCGGCGCTGGTTCCCGGTCGACATCGACCCCGTCCGGCCGAGCGGGGTCTCGTCCACCGATGAAGAGCACGACGCGGCGCTCGACGCTGCCGGACGGATCGCGGGCTACCTCGCGGAGCAGGGGTTCGGGGCGCATCTGTTGTATCGGATCGATCTCCCGAACGACGAGGCGGCGACCGCGCTCGTGAAGGGAGCGCTTGCGACCCTCGACGCCCTCTTCTCGAACGAGACGGTCACGGTCGACACCGCGAACCACAACGCCGCCCGGATCTGGAAACTCTACGGCACCTGCTCCCGGAAGGGCGACAACACCCCTGAGCGGCCCCACCGGCGGGCGAAGATCCTCACTCTCCCACCGGAGATAGGGGTCGTTTCCCTGGAACGACTCCAGCACCTCGCCGGGCTCATCCCCCGGGAAGAACCGAAAAAGAAAGGACCAGGCATCGACCTCGCCGCCTGGCTCCTCGACCACGGGATCGCCGTCAGGTCCACGAAACCCTACCAGGGCGGGACGCTGTATTCGCTCGCCGAGTGTCCGTTCTCAGGAGCGCATAAGGACGGGGCGTTCGCGATCCAGTTTCCAAACGGCGCCATCTTCGCCGGCTGCCACCACGCGACCTGCGGCGGAGGAGCGCAGCGGTGGCCGGAACTCCGGGGGATGTATGAGCCGCAGCAACGTAGAGTGGAGAAGAAGCAGGGGGAGGATCCCGCCCCTCCTCCAGTTGCCGACGAGCACCGCGAGCGAGCCCTTGCGATTCTCAAGAGTGGCGACCCGTTCACGTTCCTTCTCGACACCTTCAACAAGAGCCACGTCGGGGACCGGACCGTCGCGGAGTGCCTGGTGATGTCAGTCGCCTCCCAGTCGGTCGAGAACACAAACGGTCTTCACGTCTCTATCTCCGGCAACTCCGGCAAGGGGAAGAGCCATGCCTGCACCACCATGCTCCAGCAGGTCCCGGAAGAGTACCGTCTTGCCGGGACAGTCTCGGACAAGGCCCTCTACTACAACGGCAACCTGCAGTCAGGCACCGTCTTCCTCTTTGACGATGTGTCGTTATCCGACGACCTCCAGGAAGTGCTCAAAGCCGCCACCGCAAACTTCCGGGCGGGTATCGAGCACCAGACGGTCACCGCCGACCGGAAACTCCAGGTCTGCCGCATCCCGGAGCGATGTGTCTGGTGGCTTGCAAAGGTCGAAGACGCCGGCGACGACCAGGTGGTGAACCGGATGCTCACCGTCTGGATCGACGACTCCCTCGACCAGGACGAGCGGGTGCTCCGGTACCTGAAGGAGCGGGAGGCGAGGGAGGACGGCGGTGATGCCGAGGATCCCGATCTCGCTGTCTGCCGGGCGATCTGGCGCGTCCTCAAAGAGGAGCGCCTCCACGTCTCGGTCCCGTATGCGAGGAGGGTGCAGTTCTCCACGACCACGAACCGCCGCAACCCGGGCATCCTCTTCGACCTGATCAAGGCCTCCGCCCTGCTCCATCGCTACCAGAGGGAGAGGTTTGACGGGGGTATCAGGGCAAACCGGGATGATTTTACGGCGGCGGCCCGGGTCTATGCGGCGATCAACGGTGAGACCGGCGGGCAGGAGACGAAGATGACGAAGAACGAGGCGGCGGCGCTCGCGACGGTGGCAACGATGGGCTGGGGACGGTTCACGATACGGATGCTCCAGGAGGCGCTCGGGCTCTCGTACCACCAGACCTACCGCATCCTCCACGGGTACGCGAGCCGGGGAACGGTCTACTCCGGCCTCCTGGAGAAGTGCCCGGCGGTCAGTTTCTCTGACACGATGGTCACCGAGGACGTGGATGGATACGCGGTGCGGCGACGGGAGCACCTCTTCTCCTTCGACCTCGTGATCTACCGGCGCTGGGCGCATGGCGGCGGGGTCTGGCTCGATGAGGGCGGTGACCGGGACGACGGTCCCGACCCTTGCAGCATTGCAGCAGGTTTACCGCGAAATTCCAGCACAGGGTGCGAAGATCAAACGGGTGGGAAAGGCTCCGGATCTGACAGTAATTGTACAGATAGAGAGACGCATCTCTCTCTTAGTACTGAAGTACAGCAAAATACGCACACAGCTCCCGGCACCGGCTCCGGGGTGAGTGAGTGTGCGGGTGTGTGCGAAATCCGGAATGCCGGAACCGATCCCACGATCTCGCCTTTCCAGGGCGGAAACGCCGATCAGGCACTGTCAGGCCGCCATTTGAGTGGCATCGCCGGCTGTAACACGCTGAAAACCAGCGCAAAGCGAGAGCCTGTGCTGCAAGAGCCCCTACCGGGGATCCTCGACCACCGGCTCTTCGAGCGGGCGGGGGTCGAACTCGGTCGCTGTGATATCTGCGGGACGGGCAAAGCGGTCTACCGCTCGCGTGAGGCGCGGGCGAATGTCTGTGAGGGGTGCTACGCGAGGCTGGTCCGGGAGTGGAACAGGGGGGAAGGGGTGAGGTGAGGCTGCGAACCCCAACCCCTTCACAGGACATGGACGTGTAACCTCCCACGTGACACGGTTTTTGTTAGAAGGCCCGGCTTAAGTGACATTTTTTCCGGAAATGCATTCCGAACGACTTTAACACAACCGGAACTTATTATAGACACGTTCAGATTCAGGCGGTTTCAGTCAATGGCACAGGCAACGCTAACTCCGATATCACTTTCAGAACTGGAGTCATGGCTCTTTGAGGCGGCAAACATCTTACGAGGCCCTATCGACGCGGCCGACTTCAAGACATACATCTTCCCGTTGCTCTTCTTCAAGCGGATCTGCGACGTCTTCGACGAGGAGTATCAGATAGCGCTCGCGGAGGCGGATGGCGACGTCGAAGAAGCGTCCTACCGTGAGAACTTCCGGTTTTACATCCCAGAGGGCTGTCACTGGCGGGATGTCCGGGAGCATACCGAGAACGTCGGATCGAAGATCGCACATGCCATGCAGTGTATCGAGAAGGCAAACCCCCAGACGCTCAGCCAGATCTTTGGGGACGTACAATGGGGTAACAAGGATCGCCTTCCGGACAGACTCCTCAACAACCTGATCGAGCACTTCTCGGAGAAGACCCTCTCAAACGCCAATGTCGAGCCCGATATTACTGGACGGGCGTATGAGTTCCTCATCAAAAAGTTCGCTGACGAGTCTAACAAAGCCGCCGGCGAGTTCTACACGCCCCGTAACGTCATCAAACTGATGATGAAGATCCTCAAACCGCAGGAGAACGAGAGCGTATACGATCCCGCGGTCGGGACTGCGGGCATGCTCCTTGAGGCGCTGAACTATGTTCAGGCGCACGGCGGCAACATCAATCTCCTGCACCTCTACGGCCAGGAGAAGAACCTGACCACCTCCTCGATCGCCCGCATGAACCTGATCCTGCACGGGCGGGAGGACTTTGCGATCGTCCGGGGCGATACGCTCCGTAGCCCGGCGTTTGTGGAGAACGATCGGCTCAAGACCTTCGATTGCGTGGTCGCAAACCCTCCCTTCTCGCTCAAGAAGTGGGGTGAGGAGGTCTGGGAGCACGATCCCTACGGGCGGAACTTCGCCGGGATGCCGCCGCCGAGTTACGGGGATTACGCCTGGGTCCAGCACATGATCTCCTCGATGGCGAAGCGCGGCGGGCGGATGGCGATCGTTCTCCCGCAGGGAGCGCTCTTCCGGAAAGGAGCCGAAGGAAAGATCCGCAGAACGCTTCTCGAGATGGATCTCATCGAGGCGGTGATCGGTCTTGGGCCGAACCTCTTCTACGGGACGACGCTCGCCGCCTGTATCGTGATCTTCCGACAGCAAAAGGATGCACGAGCGAAGAACCGCGTGATCTTCATCGACGCTTCGGAGCAGTTCAAGAGGGGCAGGAACCAGAACGAGCTCCTCGACGGTCATGTGGAGCAGGTCTATGCCTGGTACGAGGATTGCAGAGATGTCGAAGGCGCGGTGAAGGTTGCTACGCTCGATGAGATCCAGGAGGAGGACTATAACCTCAACATCTCGCTCTACGTCGAGCCGGTGATCGAGGAAGACCCGATGACCGTGGAGGAGGGGCTCGCCCGGGTGAAGGCGGCGGCCGCGGCGTGTGCTGTGGCCGAGGAGCGGCTGAAGCGGTTGCTTGCGGAGGAGGGGGTGGTCTGAATGGCGCCTGATGCGATCACCCAGGCGGAACTGGAGCGGTATCTCTGGGGAGCGGCGGTGCTCCTCCGCGGCTATATCGATGCGAGCGACTACAAGCAGTACATCTTTCCGCTGCTCTACTTCAAGCGGATCTGCGACTGTTACGACGAGGAGACCGCCCGCGCCGTCGCTGAGGCCGGGGAGGTCTTCCCCGAGGATCACCGGTTTGCGGTTCCGGCGGGGTCGCACTGGAGCGATGTGCGGGAGGTGACGGAGAATGTGGGGCTCGCGATCCAGCAGGGGATGCGGGCGATCGAGGAGGCGAATCGGCATCAGTTGGAGGGGATCTTCGGCGATACGTCCTGGACGAACAAGAACGTTCTCTCCGACGCCACCCTGCGCGAACTGGTGGAGCACTTCTCGTCGGAGGTGCTTTCTCTTGCACGGGTCCCGCAGGACGAACTCGGCCAGGGCTACGAGTACCTGATCAAGAAGTTCGCCGACGACTCCGGGCATACGGCAGCGGAGTTCTACACCAACCGCACCCTCGTCCGGCTGATGACCCGGATACTCGATCCCGTGGAGGGTGAGTCGATCTACGATCCGACGTGCGGGAGCGCGGGGATGCTCCTCATCGCGGCGCTGCAACTCAAGGAGCAGGGGCGGGAGTACCGGTCGCTCCTCCTGTACGGGCAGGAAGTGAACCTGATCACCTCGTCCATCGCCAGGATGAACCTCTTCCTGCACGGGATCGAGGACTTCGAGATCGTCCGGGGCGACACGCTTGCAGGCCCCGCCTTCGTCAGGCAGGACCGGTTGAAGACCTTCGACGTCATACTCGCCAATCCCCCCTACTCGATATCGCGGTGGAACCGGGAGGCGTTCGCAAGCGACCGATGGGGGAGGAACATCTACGGCGTTCCGCCGCAGGGCCGTGCCGACTACGCCTTCTTCCAGCATATCATCAAGAGCATGGACCCGGTGACCGGCCGGTGCGCGATCCTCTTCCCGCACGGGGTGCTCTTCCGGGACGCGGAGCGGGATATGCGCCGGCGGATCGTGGAGGCCGACCTGATCGAGTGCGTGCTGGGGCTCGGGGCGGGGCTGTTCTACAACTCGCCGATGGAGGCCTGCGTGATCGTCTGCCGGACGAAGAAGCTGGCCGGGCGGCAGGGGCGGATACTCTTCATCAACGCCGTTGACGAGGTGACACGCAATAAATCGCAGAGTTTCCTTGAGGAGGAGCATATCGAGAAGATCCTCGCGGCATACCGGAGAGACGAGGATATCCAGGGGTTCTCGCGGCACGTTCCGGTCGAGGAGGTTCTTGCGAAGGACGCGAACCTGAGCATCCCCCGGTATATCACCCGGTATGACGATGATGCAGGAACGCAGTCGTTTGAGAGCGTCTACGAGGACTGGGTCGAGTACTCGACGGAGAAGGACGATGCAGTGGAGAGCCTGCGGGCGGTGCTGAGGAAGGTGGGATATGACGAGTGATTCGGCATCTTCTGCGTCCGGTTCTGTGACTCTCCCGGAGGGGTGGAGGATGGTTACGTTCGGGGAGGTGGCCCGACAGGTCAAAACAAAGGTGAACCCCGCCGATACCGATCTCGACCGCTACGTGAGGTTGGAACATCTCGATCCGGAGTCTTTGCAGATCCGGCGCTGGGGCGTTCCGGAGGATGTCACCGGCGAGAAGATCGTGGTCAGAAAGGGTGACATCATCTTTGGGAAGCGACGGGCCTACCAGCGGAAGGTTGCCATCGCTGACTTTGACTGCATCTGCTCCGCTCACGCGATGGTGCTCCAGCCAAAAGAGGACGTTATTATCAAAGGGATCTTCCCCTTCTTCCTCCAGTCGGACCGGTTCATGAATCGGGCAGTCCAGATCTCGGTGGGCGGCCTCTCCCCGACGATCAACTGGAAAGACCTTGCCCGGCAGGAGTTCCCCCTTCCCCCCATCGACGAGCAGCGCCGCATCGCGGAGATCCTGTGGGCGGCGGAGGACGTGATCGTGAAGAACGAGGGGTTCGTTGCTGAGGTGGAGCACTATAAGCAGTTGATGCTGCGGGATTTGTTCAGTAAGGGGATCGGGCATGAGGAATTTCAGAAGGTAGAGAAGGTTGGCTTAGTACCAGTAGAGTGGGAGATTAACACTTTAAACGGAATATCTCAATCCATTAAGAATGGCATTTATAAGCAAGATGAATTTTATGGGAGGGGATATCCTTCAGCAAGGATGTATAATATTCAGAATGGCAAGATAAATTTAGAAGGTGCCCCACTCCTGGATGTTACTGAGCAGGAATTAGAAGATTATGGTTTGAAATGTGGTGATATATTAATTAACCGTGTGAATAGTGTTGATCTCATAGGAAAAGCAGGGATCGTTCCTCATGGGCTCGGGCCAATAACGTATGAGAGCAAAAATATACGGATACGGCTAAAAATAAACAAAGTGCACCCTCCGTTTATTGGTTATTTCACCCAAACTGACCGGTATTTTATTCAGATAATGATGAGGACAAAATCAGCAATTGGACAAGCCACAATAAATCAGAATGATCTTGAGCGCCTGATAGTCCCACTCCCCCCTCTCCCCGAACAGCGCCAGATCGCCGCCATCCTCTCCTCCATCGACGACGCCATCGCCGCCGCCCGGGCGAGCGTCGAGGCCTCGAAGGCACTGAAGATGCGGTTGATCAACCAGTTGCTCTCGCCGTCGGCAGGGGATGATGCCTGATGGATCATTCATATGAAGAGATTAGAAAGACAGCAATTGACATCCTTGCTGGGAGGGAAAAACTTGGGAGAGAAAAATTCTCCTCACGTTCGCAAACATTTGCTACCTTATCTAAAGATGTCAAAGAGGCACTACGGAAGAGAGATCGGCTGCCACCAGATGCAATGCATAGAGAAAATCTTTCTAAAAACGATGAAGCCTTGCTGCAGGAAGTTTTTTGGGATCTGTTCAGACAGAATGTGATTACCCTCGGAACAAGGGGTAATGCAGATCACGCATATCCTTACTTCAGACTGTCTAGTTTTGGAAAGAAAATCCTTGAAAACGAAGATGTCTACTTCTTCCACGATCTCTCAAGCTACGAAAAGCAGATCCGGGAAACCATTCCTGATATCGATGACCTGACCATATTCTATCTCAAGGAAGCAATGCAGGCGTTCATGGTTGGGTGTCGTTTGTCCTCATCGGTGATGCTCGGAGTAGCCCTCGAACACTCACTCAATCTGCTCTACGAAGACATCAAGCAAAATGATGGACACCGTGAGCTGTTCTCCAAAGTATTTCAAGAGCAGTTCCTCCTGAGAAAGTTCAAACATTTCAGAAATGGGCTGGACCGGATGAAAAAGGACCTGCCTAAAGAGATCACCGAAGACCTCGAAACAAACCTCGATGCGATCGTCGCCCTCGTCAGGAACTACCGCAACGAGTCCGGCCACCCAAGTGGCAACGTTCTCTCGCGGGAACAGTGCTACGTCAACTTGCAGTTATTCATCCCCTGCTGCGAGAAGATCTATGATTTAAGGAAATTCTTTGAGAACGAGGTGGGATGAAACCAGATAGTTATAGTTCTAGTAGGCCATTTTTGTTTACAAAGTAGAACAGAGCCATACAAGATTGGAAATATTGAAAACAAGTAACACCTACATTTAAATCTGAGAGTGATCTTGTTGGAAATCTGGGAAATTATTTTAGCCCTATCATTAGCGATATTAGGCTCTGGTTCTCTTGTTGGCTTATTGATCCAGAACAGAATACAAAAATTACGCTCTATTGAGGAAAAGTTGCGAGAAGAACGCAGGGAAGTGTATGCTGAATTGTTGATGCCATTTATCCAAATTTTTACAACTCCAAAGGAACCTGAGAAAATTATAGAACACGTAAAATCACTAGAGTATAGAAAAATCTCATTTGAACTCACATTACTTGGCTCAGATGAAGTCATTCGAGCATACGGAAATTTGATGCACCATATGTATCATCACAGTTCAGGTAACCGAGCGAGTCAACAAAATGTGAGTGAACTGATGAAATTATGGGGTAAATTATTGTTAGAGATCCGAAAGAGTTTGGGTAATGATAAGACAAAACTCACAGAGAAGGATATGTTAAGACACATCATAACAGATATCGATAGGCTTGATCTTTGAGTATACTATGTCGCGTAAATTATTTTCAAGGAACTTATGTAATGATCTTACTGCTAAGAGTTAGCCGTTATCTAATGATTTAAAGAGAAAGTATTCATTGAACGCAGAGTGCATATTGAGAGCATCGGATAAAACTGCGATAATCACTGTCACTCAAAATATCGTGTATTATTCCATTCCTCCCTTTTTCTTTCCGGAACATCGCCCGGGAACACCCTCTCTAGCAGTTCCCGATTGAAGGCGGTCAACCCAAAGATGGATACCTGATAATTGATATCCCCGATATTCTCCCTATGCTCCACGACATGCTTTCCTTCCCGGGTCAGCGTCAACTCCGGAGAAATCGCTGGAGAATAGAGATCAGGCCGTATCAGAAGACGATTGAGGTCCTGCAACACGACACCGGCAAACCAGGACTCCTTCTCCAGCCCTTCATCCGTATACACCCAGAGCATGTTCTGAACCGGGTGAGAGAGCCTTGAGAAGATGCTTCGGGCTGCAAGCGTCCTCCCGTCCCGTAGTGTCCGGAGAAGTCCGTCGAGCACCGGGATGTCATCCGGGGCGAAGAAGTCGCCACCGGAATGGAAGCACCGGATCTCCACCAGCGATTGGAACGAGAAGTTCGTCTCTTCATCGGGCATGATAAGATCCTCACCGTAGAACGTATGATCGGTATCGAACGACCCATCGTAGGAGACAATCATCCGATTCGTCAGATCGATCTCCATCAGTGCCGAGTGGCCCTCTCGCATCCGATATGGGTGCTGGCGAAAATCCGGTCGGAACCGGACAAATTCCACAAGGCGGTCGGAGTCGACATCCCGTATCATCGCGATATCCCGGATTGCGGTAAAAAGCAGCTGGAAAAGGGGATACTGCATGCACCCGGTGCCGTCAGCGGTAAAACAGTAACTTTCGCTTGGCTCAAGGCCGTAGGGTTTCCAGTCGCCGAAGAGAAACCCCTTGAGAGCCTCCGGCGATGCCCGGATGAGGGCGAGAATCGGGATGACCCATTTTTCATGCTCGTAGCGGGCATAGTGTCCGTCAATCCCGCTCCGGTGCGATAGTAACCAGGAATAATCCTTTAAACGGTCACTGTTTAGACCTACGACCGCTTTCACCCTCTCGTCCTCGGAGAGGTGTTCTGGAATAACCGGGAGACGGAGCGGGATCGTGGGCGGGAACCGGATGAGGGAGGGTTGCTTGCCCCGTTCGTGAGAGAGCCACATCTCCCGGACGTACTCCTCGAATGAGCAGGGTGCTGGTATTCCCCCAACACTCATGCGCTGATAATACTGCTCGAAGACCTTCGGCGCCTCTGCAGCGTCCCATTCCCAGATCGGGATGCTCCGCCGCATCTCTGTACCCCTGGCCGCGAGCACGTGCCGGACGAGCTCTGCATTGAGATGATGCTGGACATAACCGTTCGAGAGGTTGAACCGCATCATCACCAACTCAGGTGGGTCCAGGAGGAACTTCATCACCTTCAGAAACGGTTCAACGCCGGGTTTCAGGTAGTAATGAGGCGTGGGTGAGCGCTGCCGGGGTGCCCGGATATCGTCATGATCGAGGATACCAAGCTCGGAGAGGTTCTCGCAGATCACACGAGCCCAATCTTTTGTGATCGATTTTCTCCCGTATGAAAAACGTGGGTTCTCGAAATCGGCATGAATCCGGGATGGATACGAATAAAATCGCTTCTCTCCGGTTTCTCGCTCCAGAACGACACCACATTTGACGTTGTCAATGCTATCCAGGACGCTCCCGGTGTTCTGGACAAAATACCAGAGAACCTCCCATTTCTGTCGTGTCTTCTGATCCAGTTCCATTACACACCCATCTCGCGCTACGTACTTTGAGATCGGATGTTACCTCTCATGAATGTGCCGAAAGAGCATTCTAACGGGTCGACTCATCCTACGGTGACTCGACGCGTCGACTCCTGGAAAGCACCAATCGACGCTTTCTTTGGGGTTTATGGTCGTATTGGTCGACCTTTTGTATAGAACCCGACGGAGGTGAGTTATGTCGAAGAGCCAGATGACCGGTAAAGCCGCCGCACGCATCCAGTCCCATTCGGACCGGAGCGGAACCAACCAGGGATTCAAGTCCCGTGCCCAGTCTGCTGCATCAAAGGGGAAGAACTAAATTCTTCTCTTTGCAGCCGAATTTACCTCTTTTCCTGCCCCTCCTCTGTCTCCAGCGTGATTACGCTACGGATAATCGGTATCTTTATAAGTTATGCCATAAGATACCAGGTCAATACAGAATAGTCTATTAAGTCTCCTGATCTATTGTATCTGGAAGCGTGAATTGTCATGAGCAGATACCGGAACCCACCTATCGTCGAAGCAGTCTGTGAGTTCCGTTTTTCTGCAGATACACCGTGGGAGCAGAACCTCCCTGAACGCTTCTACGACGTCATAAAAGAATGGTTCCCTATCCGGGAATCAAGGAAAGAGCAGGCAATCCAGATTAAGGCAAGTAGTGAGGGGGTCGCGGAACACAGGCTGGAAACGATCGAGATGCCAGTCTTCCTAGCAGGGGACCGCAAGGTGCTCGTTCAGATCGGCCCGCGGAGGCTCTCCATTCACCGCCTTAAACCCTACCACTCATGGGAAGACTTCAAAACGACGATCAATCTTGCTTATGATACAGTAACTTCCCTCACCAGTGTCGCTGGATTCGACCGTATCGGCCTCCTTTACGTTGACAAAATCGAGATCCCCGGAAATGATATCAGGCTCGCAGACTACTTCACCTTCTATCCCCATTGTGGAGAGGGGCTTTCCGGAGACATCATGAACTTCATGGCCGGTTGTGACTTCTCGTACAATGGAAAACAGGACATCTGCCGGCTGAGTATGACGCGGGCAATGCCGGAGAAGGAGAGCAATTCAGCATACCTGCTCACAACCGACTACTTCCTCGCGAAGAGGAATGCAGTAAAACCAGAAGATGTAATGACATGGGTGGAGGAGGCGCACAAAACAGTAAAAGCCCTCTTCAAAGGTTGTATTACAGAAAAATTGGAAGAGATCTTTAATTCGGAGGAGTAAAATGGCATATAATTCCTTTGTCAACCCATTTGAGGGGCCTCGAGGGGGATACAGGTATGTATCATATTTCGATGAAGACATCTCACATTTTTCATCAATAAACAGATTTACAAGGCTCCTTAACGATCTGTTCAGTAATATCAGTCTGGAATATTGCGAATTTGTCGAGCAGAAACTCGCCCTAAATGAATATTGGCAGGACAGCGCCAGCATATACCCTGCCATAGAAGTGTCACTCCTAGGACTGAAAGATATTCTCGGATTTGCGTTTCCCCATCCAGGGGAGGTAATTGACTATCTCATCCAGAACCCTGGTCTCTATGATGTGGTCATGTACGCCTGTTCAATGACTGTGGAGGAGTTCGGCGGCACCTCGGAGATCACCCTCGATATTTTCCATGATCCCGAAAGTGGTGACCGTTACCTGACCCTCTATGTCAGGCAGAAGAAGTATGATGACGACATCATCGCAAGGATGGATAGAATCTGCGATCTCTACGAGCCAGGCCTAAAGGGTCTGTCCGGCTGGCTCCTCCTGACCACAGACTACAAACCCCCCTCTATATAACCATGACTTTTTGCTGGGCGCAATTCGTCGAGATTGCCGAATATCTCAAAGAACAAGGCGATACTAATGAGGCCCTGCAGGAAGCTGCATATCGTTGCTCTGTAAGCCGGGCATATTATGGGGCTTACCGTCACGCTGAGAATTATGCGAAGGATACCGGGCAATATGTCCCAAATAGTACCGGCGCCGATCATAGTGCATTGAGAATCTGGTTCAAAGACAAAGACATGGCAGAGATCACTCGCTATCTCAGTCGCCTTCATCAGTGGCGTAAAGATTGTGATTATAACGAACCACTCTTGAAAATAACCGATCTGTCACAGTACGTACGCACCTCTATTAGTGAGGCTTGGAAGGTCATTGATGCTCTGACCTGATCCATCGAAAACACAGAACCATATCGAAAATATCTTATTCCCCTGCCTCGATTCTCTCTACTATAACCTTTCAGAGGTTATTTTCACCAACCGGGATGACTCGCATGAGTTTTGACGAAGCAAACACCATCCGCGACGGTATTCGGGATCACCCCCAGAGGATCGGCTGGGAATACATCCCGCGAACGCGCCTCCCGCGATCCGAGGGCGACGTCCTGGTCGAACCCTACCTCAGAGAAGCGCTCATCCGGCTGAACCCCGAGATAGCAGCCCGGCCCGACCGTGCCGACGAGGTCATCTACAAACTCCGCACCATCCTCCTCAGCGTCCAGAGCGAAGGGCTTGTCAGATCCAACGAACGGTTCGCCGAGATCGTCTGCGGCGGGCTCTCGATGCCGTTCGGCGAGAACTACCGGCACGTACCCGTCACCATCATCGACTGTGCGAATCTGGAGACCAATCACTTCGTCACCACCACCGAATACTCGTTTGCCGGCGCCGTCACCCGGCGGGCCGACAACGTGCTCCTCGTCAACGGCATCCCGCTCGTCATCGGGGAGTGCAAGACACCCACCCGGCCGGCAGTGACCTGGCTCGACGCTGCCCGCCAGATCCACGAAGACTACGAGCAGAACGTCCCGGCGCTCTTCGTCCCGAACGTCTTCTCGTTCGCAACCGAGGGTAAGACCTTCTACTACGGAGCGGTCCGGGCACCGCCGGAGATCTGGGCGCCCTGGCGCGAGGAGGACCCGGCGGGTCCTTCCCCGCTCGCCGACGTCATCGAGACCGCCATGAGCCTCCTTGCGCCGGAAACGGTGCTCGACATCCTCAAAAACTTCAGTCTCTTTGCGACCGACAAGAAGAACCGGAAGATCAAGGTCATCTGCCGGCACCAGCAATACGACGCCGCGAACAAGATCGTGCGGCGGGTCGCCGACGGCCGGGTGAGGAAAGGGCTGATCTGGCACTTCCAGGGCTCCGGCAAGTCGTTCCTGATGGTCTTTGCGGCGCAGAAACTCCGCCTCCACCCCGCCCTGAGGAACCCTACGGTCATCGTCGTCGTCGATAGGACCGACCTCGACACCCAGATCAGCGCCACATTCAACGCGGCAGATATCCCGAACACCGTCAACGCCGCGAGCCGGGAAGACCTGCACCGGCTGCTCTCCCAGGACACCCGGAAGGTCATCATCACCACCATCCACAAGTTTGCCGAGGCCGGCGGCGTCCTCAATACCCGCAGCAACATCATCCTCCTCTGCGACGAGGCGCACCGCACCCAGGAAGGCGATCTCGGGCAGCGGATGCGAGAAGCCCTCCCGAACGCGTTCCTCTTCGGCCTGACCGGAACCCCCATCAACGAGGTCGACCGGAACACCTTCCGGGCGTTCGGCGCCGCTGAGGATGCAAACGGCTACCTCAGCATCTACTCGCCCGAAGACGCCCTCCGCGACAGGGCCACGCTGCCGCTCCACTTCGAGCCGCGGCTCATCGAGTACCACATCGACCGGGAGAGCATCGATGCAGCGTTTGACGATCTGACCGATCAACTGGAGGAAGACGAACGGAGCGAGCTCACCCGACGCGCCGCCCGGATGGTGAACTTCGTCCACAACCAGGAGCGGATCGAGAAGGTTGCCGGAGATATCGTGAAGCACTTCCGGCAGCACGTCGAGCCGAACGGCTACAAGGCGATGGTCGTCTGCTACGACCGGCAGGCCTGCGTCCAGTACAAACAGGCGCTCGACCTCCTCCTCCCTGAAGATGTCTCCGAGATCGTCATGACCCTTGCGCGGGGCGACCCGGATGAGTGGAAACAGAGGTGGGACAGGAGCAAGGACGACGAAGAACGGCTCCTCGACCGGTTCCGCGACCCGCTCGACCCGCTGCAGGTCGTCATCGTCACCTCAAAACTCCTCACCGGGTTTGATGCACCCATTCTGCAGACGATGTACCTCGACAAACTGATGAAGAACCACACCCTGCTGCAGGCCATCTGCCGGACGAATCGCCCCTTCCAGCAGAAGTCCCACGGGCTCATTGTGGACTACATCGGGGTCTTCGACGAGGTTGCCGCTGCCCTCGCCTTCGATGAGCAGCGGATGAGGAGCGTCATCACCAACGTAGGGGAACTCAAAGAGCAACTCCCGCAGGCGGTTGCCGATTGCCTTGCCCACTTTCCGGGCGTGGACATCAATAACGGCGGCTGGGAGGGGCTTATTGCCGCACAGGAGTGCATCCCGACGAACGAGAGGCGGGACGCATTCGCCGCGGATTATGGGGTTCTTGCGAAACTCTGGGAGGCGATATCCCCGGACCCCGACCTCGCACCCCACAAAGAGACCTACCGGTGGCTCACCCAGGTCTACGAATCGGTCAAACCGGTCAATGTCATAGGGCCGCTCCTCTGGCAGAAACTCGGCGCGAAGACGATCGAGATCATCAACGAGAATGTTCACGTCGTCGGGATCAGCGACGACTTCGACGAGATCGTCATCGACGAAGATACCGTCAGGGATCTGCTCGACAGCAAGGACCCGAAGAAAGGCAAGAAGCTGGAGATCCGGATCGTCAAGCGCCTCCGCAAGCACGCAAGTAACCCGGTTTTTGTCCAACTCGGAGAGCGGCTTGAACTCATCAAGGAACGATACGAGCAGGGATTCATCGATAGCCTCGAATATTTGAGGCAGTTGATCCAGCTGGCCCGCGACGTTGTCGAGGCCGAGAAACAGGTCGAACCACTCGACGAACAGAAGAGAGCGAAAGCAGCGCTGACAGAACTCTTCGAGGAGACTAGGACGGACACGACCCCCATCATCATCGAGCGGATCGTCAACGATATTGACTCCCTGGTGCGGGGCGTCAGGTTTGAGGGGTGGCAGCAGAGCAACCCAGGCGAGCGGGAGGTCAAGAAGGCGCTCAGAAAGGCGCTCCGGAAGTATCAGTTGCAGCAGGACCAGGATCTCTTTGATCGGGCGTTTGAGTACATCAGGCAGTATTACTGAGGGGAGAGAGGTATGCCGCTCCTCCCCGGCCCTCTCGGCCCGAGAGCCGCCACCCCCGCTCGCAAACCCCACCGGCCGGTCGGGTCCGATCGTTCTGGGTCGCCCATGTCTCACAAATATTTTTGTGGGCCATATAATACGTTTTGTGACCCACAAACGCTTCTTGGAATAAGGTTTGTGGATATCGAAACCCCGATCCGATATCCACAAATCTGTTTGCCGGTACCAGAATACTCACAACCGGTCCCCCTCGGTGATGGCGATCAGGCGAGGAAAGACGTAGGTCGCGGCACGCCGCCCCCCGCCTTCCTCGAGGACGGCGATGATCTCCTGCTCCCGGAGCTGCTGGAGGATCCGGTTCGCCGTCTTCTTCGGGATTCCGGTCTGCTCGTAAAACTCGGCCGAACTGAAGACCGGCGCCCCGAAGAGCGCATCGATCGCGGCGATCGCATACTGCGACCGGGTCACCTCCGGCACCGTCCGCTTCATCTCGTCATACAGGTCGAGGAGCCGCGGGTTCGGGACGCCCCATCCCGGATCACAACCCCTTTCCTCCCGGACGCCCAAACGCCCCCCATGGACCCCCTCGACCGTTACCGGGGTTGCCTCCTCGGCCTGGCCGTGGGCGACGCCCTCGGCACGACGCTTGAGTTCAGGCCGCCCGGGACGTTCGCGCCCATCACCGGGATGGTCGGCGGCGGGCCGTTCGACCTCGAGCCCGGGGAGTGGACCGACGACACCTCCCTCGCCCTCTGCCTCGCCGAGAGCCTCATCGAGAAGCGGGGGTTCGACCCCGTCGACCAGCTGGAGCGGTACTGCCGCTGGTTCAGGGAAGGCCACCTGAGTTCTAACGGACGCTGCTTTGATATCGGGACGACGACCCGAAAGGCCCTCCAGCGCTTCAGTCTCTCCCGCGAACCCTTCCCCGGCCTGACCGACGAGCGGTCGGCAGGGAACGGCTCCCTGATGCGCCTTGCACCGGTGCCCCTCTTCTACGCCGGCGACCCGGCCAGGGGCATCGAGGCCTCTGGCGAGAGTTCCCGCACCACCCACGCCCACCCCCTGGCCGTCGACGCCTGCCGGTACTTCGGGGGGCTGATCCTCGGCGCTCTCGCCGGTGCCCCGAAGGAGGAACTCCTCTCGGCGCGGTACGCCCCTCTCACCGGATACTGGCAGGACCACCCTCTCTCCGGCGAGGTCGACCGGGTCGCGGCCGGCTCCTACCTCCACAGAGAACCTCCGGAGATCCGGGGCGGCGGTTATGTCGTGGAGGCGCTGGAGGCGGCGCTCTGGGCGTTCTCCCGGAGCGGGACCTTCGAAGAAGGCTGCCTCCTGGCGGTGAACCTGGGCGACGATGCCGACACCACCGGCGCCATCTATGGACAACTCGCGGGGGCATACTACGGGGCGGCAGCGATCCCCGCACCGTGGCTGGCATGCCTCGCCCGGCGTGACCTCATCGAGTCATATGCCCAGGAACTCATGCGGCATGGCACCGGGTCCCCGCGGCACTGAGGAGAGATGGGGGAGTTCACGCAACCGCTCTCCCCACCCCCTCGCCGTCGACCCCGCCCGCCCCGGCGCCGAGCGTTGATAACCCCTGTTCCCCCCTGACCCTACGGCCCGCCGCATCTCACAGATCCGCCTCACATCCCGTTTCGTCTCGTAGACGAGTTCTCCGGTAGTCTTTTCGTCGGTCATCCAGGCAACCCTCTCGGGGTTGATTGGTCATCAAAGTCAATATCCTGTCATATGGGATGTACCCGGCAGTCCTCGGTAAAAAAGAATGTTTCCTTTGCCATTATGTTCCCGCCTTCCAGGAGGGATTGTTACCTATTGGTTCTGGTTACTTTCACCTTACACCCCTCAGTTTAATGAGTGAGTAGTCTAAACCGTTCAGATAATGAAGTCGCCTCACCCTGTAGATAGAAAATTGAAACCAGCCGCCATTACCTGGATGGAGGTCTGATGAGTTCCCCTATCACCCAGCTGCTCTCGATGCATGAAGGAAAAACGCTGGAGTTCAAGCGAGATATCTCATCACCCAGGAACATCCTTAAAACACTGGTTGCATTTGCCAACACAGCCGGTGGGCGTCTGGTTATCGGAGTGGAGGATGACTCGAAGAAAGCTCTGGGGATTGCAGATCCGCTGGATGCGGAAGAACGGCTATGCAGCCTTATTGCTGACAACATCGAGCCACGGCTTGTGCCCAATGTGGAATTGATCGCTGTTGAGGACAAAACTCTGCTCGGGGTGGAAGTATATCCCAGTGGTTCTCGACCTCATTGGATAAAGAAAGAAGGCCCTTTTACCGGCGTGTATGTTCGCCTTGGTTCAACGAACAGAAAAGCCGACAAGGAACTTATCGCAGAGTTAGAGCGGAGTGCTACAGGAACAGCCTTTGATGAGCTACCTCTGCCTGAGGTGACCGCAGATGCACTGGATCTGGCAGCCGCCCGGGCACTCTTTACGGGGCAGCGAGAGCTGAACGAGAAGGAGTTGATCACACTGAAACTGCTCGCACCGGTACAGGGGAGGCTTGTTCCGACCATCGGTGGAGTGCTACTTTTCGGCAGAGAACGTGAGGAATATTTTCCCGATGCCTGGATACAGTGTGGGCGTTTCGCAGGTACGACAAAAAGTGTCATCTTCGACCACACCGAGATTCGTGAGCATCTGCCTATCGCTGTCGAGCGGGTTATTGAGTTTATCAAAAAGCATGCGATGAAAGGGGCTGACCTTTCGGATATTCGCCGTCGCGATGTCTGGAGCGTCCCCATGACCATTGTGCGTGAAGCGGTCATCAACGCCGTTGTACATGCTGATTATTCGCAGATTGGTGCGCCTCTGCGGGTTGCCATATATGATGACCGGGTCGAGATAGAAAATCCGGGCATTTTACTCCCAGGCATGACTATCGAGGATGTGAAACAGGGTGTATCCAAAATTCGCAACCGTGTTATCGCCCGTGTGTTCCGGGAACTGGGTCTGATTGAACAATGGGGTAGCGGGTTTCGTCGCATCCTGGACGAGGCAGAGAAGCAGAACCTGCCTGAACCTACGCTCGAAGAGATCGGGATGAAAGTTCGGTTTACTGTCTTTTTTGCGGAGAAAGTCTCACCTGGAAGTATACACGAAATTGTAGAAGAGTCTGGGGAACAAGTAACCGAACAAGTAACCGAACAAGTAACCGAACAAGTAACCGAACAAGTAACC
>JAAYND010000298.1 GCA_012521035.1 Methanomicrobiales archaeon | reverse complement strand
GGGTCCGTTTGTAGCGGACGGCGTGGAGGCGGGACCGGGTTACGAGCATCGCTTTTGCCTGCCCGTCGATCCGGTGCATCACCTCGTTTGAGAAGTGATCGAGTATTATCTCGGCCTTCCGGTTGATAGCGTGGGGGTGGAGGTCGACATACGACCGGAGGAGGGCGGTTGCCTTCCGCTTCGGGTAGTTTGGGTCATCTTCGATCTTCTTGAGGAGGCTGTAGTAGACCTTGAAAGTTGTGTAGTTCTCCAGGACGTCGAGGATGAACCCCTCGGCTATCGCCTGGTGCATGGTGTAGAGGTGGAACGCCTCGAAGTTTCCGGAGTGGTTCTGTCTCCCGAAGAGTTCGAGCGTCTTTGGTTTCGGCGTGGCGGTGAAGGCGAAGAACGAGACGTTCGGGGGACGCTGGGTCTTTCTGATGTAGGTCTCGGCCTCCCGGTTTATCAGGTCTTCTTCATCGACCCCGGGCTCCTCGTAGTACTCGGCCTCTTCGAGGGTTCCCGGCGAGAGGACTTCCCTGACGCCCCGGGCACCCTGGCCGGTCTGTGAAGAGTGCGCCTCGTCGATTATGACGGCGAAGCGGTCTCCGGGGCGGTTTCTGATCTCGCTTATAGCGTGGGGGAATGTCTGGATGGTGACGACGATGATATCTTTGTTCTCGCTCAGCGCCTCAGAGAGGCTCTTTGCTTTTCGGCCGGAGATCGTGGATACCACGCCCCGGACCTGCTGGAACTGCCGGATGTTTCCCTGCAGTTGCTGGTCGAGGACTCTTCTGTCGGTTATGACGATGACCGAGTCGAAGAGGCGCCGGTCCTCGTCGTCGTAGAGGCTGGTCAGGTAGTAGGCGAGCCATGCGATGGTATTACTCTTCCCGCTGCCGGCGCTGTGCTGCACGAGGTAGCTCTCCCCCGGGCCGTGGGAGCCGGCATGGAGGATGAGACGCCGGACGGCATCGAGCTGGTGGTAGCGGGGGAAGAGGAGTCTCCTCCCGGCCTTCCGTCCGTTCTCGTCGCGATCCTCAAGATCCTGGACGAAGTGCTCAAGGATATCGAGGACGCTCTCCGTGTTCCAGACCTCCTCCCAGAGGTAGGCGGTATCGTAGCCCCCGGGGTTTGCCGGGTTTCGTTCGGGATGGTCGGGGTCATGGGGATCCCCACGATTGAAGGGGAGAAACCGGGTCTTTTCGCCGGCGAGGTGGGTGGTCATAGAGACGAGGGAGGGGTCGACGGCGAAGTGGGCGAGGCATCGCCCGTGCGCGAAGAGGGGTTCGCGGGGGTCGCGGTCCTTCCGGTATTGCGCGATTGCATGCTCGACCGACTGCCCGGTGAGCGGATTTTTGAGTTCGGCGGTGAAGATCGGGATGCCGTTTACAAATATGACGAGGTCGAGGGACTGCTTGCCCCGGCTGGAGAAGTGGAGTTGCCGCACGACCGAGAAGACGTTCTGCCGGTAGAGGTTCTGATGGGTCAGGTTCAGGCGGGAGTTTGGCTTGAAGTAGGTGAGGTGGAATGTGCATCCGAGGTCATGGATCCCCTTGCGGAGGACGTCGATCGTCCCCCGGCGCTCGATCTCGGACTTTACCCGTCGGAGAAACCCCTGCCGGGCCTCCCTGCCACGCTGGGCCTTGAGTTTCTCCCACTCGGCGGGCTGAGTTCTGTATATGAAGGCGCAGAGGTCATCGGGGATGAGGCAGAGGTCAGGGTCATAGTCGGCGCTGCTGCGGAGGTGGTAGTGGAAAGCGGGGTTGACGAAGGGGTTCTCCTCCTCAAGGGTCGGCGGGAGCTCGCCGGTGAGGGTTCGTGTGATTGTCTCCTCAAAGTCTGCTTCGGATATTGTGACGACCATTGGTGCCTCCTGCCCCGGGACGCGGGTTTTGTGGCTGATAATGGTAATTGGGCGATGGAGAGACATCAATCTATTGATCGGGTCGCCGGCAGGGGGTGAAGGGAGGAGAGGGGCAGGGGGCCGCCGGCACCTCGCCCCGGACGTCAATCTTGCCGGTGACGGCGGCGGAGATGAGGGAGGTGCGGTATTCGTGGAGTTTTGATACCGTCTCACTGACGCTCGACAGTATTTCATCTATCTGGCCGACTCCAAATATGATTCTCTTCATTATGGCTTTTTGTTCTGCAAGAGGAGGTAATACAACAGGTATACGAGACAGGATACTCGTATTCAGATTATCCATCGTTGATCCAACTGATTCAGTGAGGAGATAGTCTTTAACACCCTGGGTGCTGAGGAATGTCATCACAAACTCAGGATGTGCACTCTCGTTAAGACGAATCCGTATGCTCCCTGTGCCACACAACCAACCCTCTGTTTCCCTCGCTATACAGGCACATCGCCCCATATCTCCTCTTCTTGCAAAGATAATGTCTCCCGTAGTAAGTCGATGACGAATGAGTCTCTTCAGCGTATTGTCGCCGACAGTGCATTTTGGATCTGGAACGATAGTTCCATCCTGGATATTAGAGGGATTAATTACCGGAATTCCGTCTTCGATGTACTCTGAGGCGTGCAACTGGCTACCAAATGGTCCCGTCTGAAGCGACTCAGAGATCAATCCCAATCTGCTGATCGCCCAGCCCGCCGGCACCTCGCCCAACCACTCCACTCCCGAGTCCTTCATCTCCACATCAGGGTCGAGCCCCTTCGTGACGGCCCGCGTGATCAGCGCCTGCCGTTTCTCCTCCAGGAGTTCGATGAAGCGCTGCTTCTTTCCGATGAGGGCATCAAGCCGGGCGGTCTCGCGATCGAGGAAGGCGGCGATGGCGTGTTGTTCGGGGAGGGGAGGCACTAGAAATGATGAGTTATCTATCCAATATTTTCCCACTCCATAGCGAGTAATGCCGTTCGCCGCTATCTGGAATTGATGATTGACCCTGTGAGCATTGAAAGACCAGAACAGGTACCTGCTATCGGCTGCTTTTTGATCTGGACGAATCTGGGCAAGGTGATATCCACACAAAACATCGTCAAGATCCTCATCAACGTGGGCAGGAACAGCAATATCCTTCCAGTCTTCTGAGTCCTTAGTTATCAAGAGATCGCCTTGTCGCAAAGTAAATGATGCAATTTCTTCTGGCGACGCTGTAGCCTTCATGAACTCAAGATCCTTGTTAATCCGGTCATTGTAGTAGACATCGGTATAATTGCAGAGCATCACACCTTTTTCGCCCTCTTTGGATTTTTTATCCACACTGCTTAGCCTGACACGTGCGATAAATTTGAACCTCTTTACCTCCCATCCCGCCGGCACCTTCCCGAGCCACTCCACCCCCGAGTCCTTATACTCCGGATACCGCTTCCACGTCCGCACCTCTGCCGGGTCTATCGCGAACTCCGCGCTCATGCCGCCACCCCCCCGGCGGCCGGCCGGGTCCGACCGTTGTGGGTCGCCCATCTCCCACAAATATTTTTGTGAGTCATATTTTGCGTTTTGTGACCCACAAACACTTCCTGAAGTAGAGTTTGTGCATACTCTAGTATACGCAACATCCGTTGTGTATACTGGATCGAGGTTCTGATATACGCAAACTCGTTTGCAGATATCAGAATATTCACAACCGGTCCCCCTCGGTGATAGCGAGAAGGCGCGGGAAGGCGTACATACTCGCCCGCCGGCCTGCTCCTCGCTGCAATACCTGGATAATCCCGTTCTCCTCCAGATCTTTGAGGATCTTTGCCCCGCTCACCTTCGGGATCGCTGTCTGCCCGTAAAACTCAACCGAACTGAATACCGGCACCTTGAAGAGCGCATCTATCGCGGCGACCGCATACTGTGACCGGGTCACCTCCGGCACCACCCGCTTCATCTCATCATACAGATCAAGGATCGCCCTCGCCTTCTCTCCGTTCGTCCCCGCCTGCTCCTCGATTGCGCGGAGGAAGAACCCTATCCAGCCGTTCCAGTCACCGTCCCGCGAGACCGCGAGCAGCCGCTCGTAGTAGGCCGGCCGGTGCCGCTCAAGGTAGGCGCTGATGTAGAACATCGGACTTCCTATCAACCCCTTCTCATAGAGGATCAACGGCACGAGCATCCTCCCGATACGCCCGTTGCCGTCGCAGAACGGGTGGATGAGTTCAAACTGCGCCTTTAAGACCGAGAGCTGGACGAGTATATCCTTCTCCCCGCCCTGCAGGTATCCCTCCCAGTCCGCGAGCGCCCTCGCGAGATCCGCCGGCGCCGGCGGGACAAATATAGCGTGCTCGATGTTAGCGTCCCGCCCGATGAAGTTCTGAATATCCCGGATGCACCCCGGCCCCCGGTCCATGCCCCGGCTGCCGGAGAGAAGGATCCGGTGCAGGTCGCAGATCAGTGCTACATCCAGCCGGCGGGCCGAAAGAGCCTCCACCGCTGCATTCAGCGCATCCCGGTAGTTCACGATCTCCTGGATATCGGCAAGCGCCGCACCGCTGATCGGCTCCCTCGGGTTCGCCTCAAACCGCAGGACATCCTCTAGAGACGCCTGCGTCCCCTCGATCCTCGAAGATAACACCGCCTCCTGCGTCAGGAGCGGCGAGAGCAGGAGCTGTGGGTTCGGGATTGCCTGGAGGATGCCGTCGTACCGGGCGAGGGCACGGTTCGCCGATGCGATCTGAGAGATATGGCTCTCCCAGTCGATCCCGGCCGGGGGCAGGGGCTCTGGGACATAAGGTACAGGCCTCATACAGATCCCTCCACACCACAACGTGCAGTCACTCTTCATCCTCCTGGAGCTCGATGATATCGTATGATCTCCGCACCACACCGATATCATGCTCGATGAGCAGGTTCAGCATCTGCTCACCGTTCATCAGGGCGATTGGGATCTTATCCGGCTGCCCTGCCTCCTGCCGGGCACCGCTGGAGAAATCACTCGTGGTTATGATCAACCCCTGTTCGTGCGCCCCGAGAGAACCCCTGACCTGCTGCACGATCGGAGCCTGGATGTTGCTCCTCCAGCGCTTCACCTGGACCGCCATCTTTGTCCTTATGACATCGCCGACAACAAGCGTCCCCCGGACATCGATGCCGCCATCCCCGCCCGCCCGGGTGACAACGACATCCTCAAACCCGATCTTTGCAAGGAGTTCCCCCGCAAGCTCCTCAAACGCGGTGGGGTCCATCGCCCCGAGCCGCTGCATAAGGTGCTCCCGCACCTCACGGTTATGCACCTCGATCTGGTAGGGGAGCCCCTGCTCATGCCACCGGGTCAGCCCGACGTAGCCCTTGCCGAACTTCTCAAATCGGGGAAGTTCCCCCCGTTTGTTCTGCCGCTGAATCTCGGTGAGGATACTGGCATACATCGTCGCCTCGGGTGTCAGCCCTTCGGTCTCGATCAGGTTAAGATCAAGAGCTCTCCGGGTGATCTCCCGGTAGTGCATCGGCTCTTGGCCCGCATGCTCCTCAAGCACTGCCACAGCGGCATCAAGGAAAGACATGCGGGCGCCAGGCTCAGGTTCAGGAGTGGAGCTCCCCCGGATGCCATATACACCCGGGGCAGCACGATAGAACGGGGATTGTTCACCGCGCTCCTTGACATCTACCGCAAGCCTTGCGTTAACGGTATCCCACGGCGTCAATCCTTCCGTCTCCCATAGCCCCTGATCGAGGATGCGCTCTGTGATCTCTTTATAGTGCAGGGGGCCGCCCTCCTCCTTAAGCACCCGGCGCACAGCATCAAGGACTCTCATCCCATCATCTCCCTCACCATCTCAAGGATCTCCGCTTCCAGGCTCTTGATCTCCGCCTCGATCTCCTCAAGTGGCCGGGGTGGCGTGTAGGTGTAGAAATAGCGGTTGAAGTTGATCTCGTAGCCCACCCTCCCGACGCCCCCATCCTTCGCATCGACATACCCCTCATCGATCCAGGCGTCGGGAACGTGAGGCTTCACCTCCCGCTCGAAGTAGTCATAGACCGACTCCCCCAGGGGGACGTTCTCGGTGTCCCGGAGGTCCGGGTCAGCCTCAGGCCTTCCCTTCGAATCAACGCATACCTTCGCGCTCTCATCCCGCTCACTGAGCGCCGAGAGGATCGCCCTCCGCACCGGGGCACGCAGGCTCAGACCATCGAGCACCCGCTCAAACTCCTCCCGGTCCCGGTAGATCCGGTCACTCTCAATCCCGCGGAGGAACATGAGGATCTCCTCCTGCATCCTCCTCCCCTCCGCGATCTCCTCTGCCCCCGCATCCCCCTTCTTCCGGCTCGTCGCCAGGTTCACAAACGCCTTCTCCAAGTGCAGGCGCTCCATCCGCTCCGGCGTTACCGCAAAGTTCAGGCGGAGGGGCCGCTCGATCGTGATCTTTCGGTACCCAAAAGCGGTTGTATCAAATATCTTCACGTGCTCCGACTCCTCGAAGGCAGAAAACAGCCGGGTAATCTCCTGGATCTGCTCATCCGTGATCTCATGACGCTTATCCCCAAGACTCCTCCGCATCTTCACGTAGTAGCCGGTCGCATCGATGAGCTGGACCTTCCCTCTCCGCCTCTCCTCCTTCCGATTCGAGAGCACCCAGATGTACGTGCTTATACCGGTATTATAGAAGAGCTGATCCGGGAGCGCCACGATCCCCTCAAGCCAGTCGTTCTCCAGGATCCAGCGCCGGATCTCGCTCTCACCTGACCCCGCGTCACCGGTGAAGAGCGGCGACCCGTTCATGACGATCGCGATCCGGCTCCCGCCCTCCGCCGGCGAGACCCGCTTTGAGAGCATGTGCTGGAGGAACAGGAGCTGTCCATCGTTTATCCGGGGAAGCCCGGCCTCAAACCTCCCCGCCGACCCCTGCTCATACTCCCTCCGGATGAAGTCCTCCTCCTTCTTCCACGACTTCCCGTAAGGCGGGTTTGAGATCATGTAGTCAAAACTCATCTCCGGGTGGCCGTCCCTTGAGAACGAAGAGTCCGGCTTGATGTTATCCGCGTCCCGGCCATCACCCTTGATCAGCATATCGCTCTTACAGACCGCGTAGGTCTCATCGTTCGTCTCCTGCCCGTAGAGACGGATATCAGCGTTCGGGTTGATCGCGGATGTAATATGCTCCCTGGTTATCGTGAGCATCCCGCCGGTCCCGCAGGCCGGATCGTAGACCGTCTTGACGATATGGTTGTGAGCGAGCATATCCTCATCCCCGGCGAGCATGAGGTTTGCCATCAGTTTGATCACCTCACGCGGCGTGAAGTGCTCGCCGGGATTCTCATTGTTCTGCTCGTTGAACTTCCTGATGAGTTCCTCAAATATGTAGCCTATCTGGTGGTTGCTCACCCGGGCCGGGTGAAGATCTACAGCATCCGAGGCGAACTTCTGGACCAGGGGGTAGAGAGAACCCTTCTCGTGCAGGGTCTGGATCGTGTTCCTGATCTTGAACCGATCCAGGATATCCCGCATATTCTCTGAAAATCCGTTAATATAGTCGATCAGGTTCTTCTGGATGTTGGAGGGATCATCCAGAAGGCGCCCAAAATCGTACCTTGAAGTATTGTAGAAGGCGTATCCGGACTCACGCCTGAGGATCAGATCCAGGTTCTCGATCTCGCCCTTGAGTTCATCATATCTTTTGAAGACCTGCTCTTTCGTCGGGGAGAGGACGCAGTCGATCCGGCGTAGCACCGTGAACGGGAGGATGACATCCGGGTATTTTGAGCGTTTGAAGTCATCGCGGAGCACATCATCGGCAACACTCCATATGAATCCGGTGATCTGCTGGAAGTTATCCATACAGATCCAGTGGAGAGAGGCAGGGATAACAGTGCCGATCCTAAAGCGCCGCGATCCAGCGCCGTTACCAGGAATTCAAAGCAGACCCACACAGGAAGAAACAATCTCACGCAGCCGGCTCACGCTGAAGGGATAAACAAGGCACTCTACGAAACCGGCAAAAACGTAGCCCATACCGCAAAATAGCGACACCCAGCGCAAAACCCCACCCCGCACGCGAACATATATATCATGTTCACACCCTCAGACCCTGTCCAGACTACAGGAGAAGATCCAATGGCATGGAGAAGAACACCCTATGGGCTCAGGGCGGAGTTTGACGAACTCTTCGCTGACATGCAGAGGCAGTTTGCCGAGACGATGGAGCGCATATCGGGGAGCGTACAGCAGGTACCCCGGCTCGGCGCCGCCGAGACCACGATCGATATCCGCGAACACGATACAGACGTCATCATCGTCGCCGACCTCCCCGGCGTGGAGAGGCAGGACATATCGGCCCGCCTCCTCGACCCGAGGACACTCCGCATATCAGCCCGGCGCGAGGAGGCGCGGGAGGCAGAGGAGGCCGGATACCACATGCGGGAGCGGAGGGTCGGCATGATCTCAAGGACAATCCCCCTCCCCGCAGACGTCACCGATAAAGAAGCACAGGCCACCTTCAAGAACGGAGTCCTCGAGGTCCGACTGAAGAAGACCGAAGAGGCCGGCGGGAGGGTCATCCCGGTGGGCGAGGAGGCCGGACGGTTGCTCAGGGAGAGTAAGGAAGAACAGTACCTGAAAGAACAGGAAGAGATGGAACCCTCAGGGTACCTCAGCCCGGAGGAAGTGATGAGAGAGGCAGAGGCGATCGAACTGGAGCCACGGGGAAGCCCCGAGGAGCAGGCGACGGCCGAGAAGCTGCGCCAGCAGAAAGAAGAACTCTACGAGGAGGGAAAGAAAAAACTCTCCGAGGAGTAGAGCCAACCCCTACACCAGATCCCTGATAGCCAGAAACCCCGACTCGATCCGGTCCAGGTAGCGCCGGTTCCATCTCCCCGGGTAGGGCAGGCAGAGGAGACGGTGCTCCTCAAAGAGGCTCTCTGGAGGATCGTCGGTGATCCTCCCGACCCCCGCAAGAGCAGTCGCGTAGGGCTCGATCTCTAAAAATCCTGCAAGCGCCGTGTTCCCCAGGAGAACGATACACTCCGGGGCAAGGGCGGCGACCTCCGGGGCGAGAACCTCCCGGGCACTCATCCGGATAAGATCCGCCGGTATGACCGGCTTCCGGTTCTTCCGGAAGACACACTTCACCGTATCGACCAGGAAGAACCCTGCGTCCGAGAAGAGATCCAGGTTCTCCCGGCGCGACTTCCCCCTGAGCCCGAGCAGCCGGAAGAGGTTCTCGGCAAGCCCCCCCGAGAGCGGTGCCATCACCCGGTGGTGCCACGTCGTGTAGCGGTCGTTCCAGAAGTAGGGGTAGTCAGGGCGCCTGCAGTCCTGAGGCCTGACGACCTCCTGTCGCCCGGCAGACCAGGGCGGGGACTCAGCGACGAAGAGCACCTTCACGCGACCGGGCCGGCGGAACGCGGCGCCGCAGACAACATGCGGCAGGAGATCAGGCAGGATAACTCCCCGGAGAGCCGGCCGGCCGGCAGCATACCGCCGGTAAACCTCGGCGACACTCAGTGGTGGAGAAGGCCGGGAACTCATCGCCATGAGTCTTCACCAGCCAACCGGATATCTGTTACGGGGGTGGCCGGCAGTCAATAGCCGAAGTCCCAGAAACCCCCCACAAGATAAAGAGGTCTCAGCACCAAGAAGTGGGTGAATGGAGAAGAATATTACATTCCAGGATTTCAATATCTCACAAAAGACGCTACAGGCGATACAGGATATGGGCTTTGAAGAGCCCACACCGATCCAGGTAAGCACAATACCCGCGATACTCGAAGGGCGCGACATCACCGGCCAGGCCCAGACCGGGACCGGGAAGACGGCGGCATTCGGCGTTCCGGCGATCGAGCAGGTCGATACCTCGAACCGGGAGACCCAGATCCTCGTCCTCTCCCCCACCCGGGAACTCGCCATCCAGACCGCCGAGGAGTTCACCCGCCTGGCGAAACACCACCGGGGCCTCAACATCCTCCCGATCTACGGTGGCCAGCCGATCGAGCGGCAGTTCCGGGGACTCCGCCGGGGCGCACAGGTCGTCGTCGGGACGCCCGGGCGGGTCCTCGACCACCTCGACCGCGGAACCCTCTCGTTTGCCTCGGTGAAGATGGTCATACTCGATGAGGCTGACCAGATGCTCGATATGGGCTTTCGGGAGGAGATCGAGAAGATCCTCGATGATACCCCGGACGGTCGGCAGACCGTCCTCTTCTCGGCCACCCTCCCCGGGCCAATCCTTGAGATCTCAAAGCGGTTCCAGAAGAATCCCGAGGTCATATCGGTCGCACGCAAGGAGGTGACCGTCCCGCAGATCGAGCAGCTCTACCTTGAGGTGCGGAGCAGGAACAAGCTCGAGATCCTCTGCCGGCTCCTCGATATGTACGACCCGGAACTCTCGCTCGTCTTCTCAAACACCAAACAGGGCGTCGACGAACTGACCGGCCACCTCCAGACCCGGGGCTACTTCGCCGAAGGCCTGCATGGCGACATGAAACAGTCCCAGCGGGACCGGGTTATGGCGAAGTTCCGTGCAGGAACCATCGACGTCCTCGTCGCCACCGACGTCGCCGCCCGGGGTATTGATGTCGAGGATGTCGACCTGGTCATCAACTACGACGTGCCGCAGGATATCGAGTACTACATCCACCGCATCGGCCGGACGGCGCGCGCCGGGCGTACCGGGCGGGCCATCACCTTCGTGGGTCCGAGGGAATACTACAAACTCAGGACGATCCAGAACTACACAAAGATCAGGATCGGCCGCATACCGCTCCCGACGCCGGGGGATGTCGAGGAGAGCCGGACCCGGAAGCTCATCGACCGGGTGCAGCAGGTCATCGATGAAGGGAGCCTTGAGCGCTACATGACACTCGCCGAGCGGATCGTATCGGAGGACTACACGTCGCTTGAGGTTGCCGCAGCCCTCCTGAAACTGGAACTGGGTGCAGGCACACAGAGCTTCTCACCGGAGGAGAGGCCCGCCGGGGGGCCGGTGCGCCTCACGATCCCGCTCGGGAGGGAGAACCAGATCCGGCCGAAGGATATCGTCGGGGCGCTTGCAGGTGAGACCGGCATTCCCGGCAGATCCATCGGCGCGATCGATATCTACGAGACCCACTCCACCGTCGAGGTGCCCCCGGGCGCCGTCGACCAGGTCATAGAGGGGATGCGCGGAAAGACCATCGCGGGGGTCAGGCTGCCGGGTCCGATCGAGAGGCAGTGAGAGCGTCCCGGCCGATCCCGGACCATTTTTTTCAGGAAAGGTGCGACCGCTTCATCCACCCCGCTCCGGGACTACCCCTCGACCGCCGGGAAGTCTGAGGGGTTCCCCTCCGGCAGGCAGCACCGGGGTTGGGGATGAGATACAATTATATACGCATATGCGTATTCTACCCCATCAGGGGGTGGTTTGTGTCGACTGATGTGGCTGCAATACTTTGAGTCTTTCGGAGTCTCATCACCAGAAAATATCTGCCCTATGACCTGCACTCAGAAATAGAATACCGATGCTCTCTCCTGCGAGAGCGTGTCCGGTATGTGCTCGATCGCTCATCCTGTATCGGGGAGGATATAAGGGGGGCGGAATAATCGTCTCCGCCTTGTGCCCTGGAGGAGGGGAACCTGTGCACAGGCCCCCTCCCCCGGAGAAAGATTTGAGATTCGCCGATCCAGGCTATCCATCATGCGTTCTGGATCGTAAGTTCTTCGTTGAGCATATCCAGGTAATCGGAGAGGAGGCGGGTGATCAGGAAATGCTGCCTGACATGCTCCTTGCCGGCCCGCCCCAGCCGCCCCCCGAGTTCCGGGTCCTCAAGGACCTGCCTGACCCGCCGGGCAAACCCTTCTGTATCTGTCGGGTCGAGGAGGAACCCGGTCACCCCATCCTCGATCTGGAGCGGTATTCCCCCGACACGGGACGCGATGACCGGCCGGCCCTTCCAGAGGCCTTCGGTGACGGTCAGGCCGAACCCCTCACGGAGCGACTTCTGGAGGATGACGGCCGAGGCCCGCTGCAGGGCGTTGACCAGCAGGTGGTCCTCGGCGGTTATCAGTATGACATCACCGGCATCGATGAGCGACCGCGCCGCGTCCTCGACCTGCCGGTAGATCGCCCAGCCTTCCGGATCGTCGGGGGCCATGCTCCCGCAGAGGACCAGCCGGCAGTCGACGTGCTCCCTCACCTCGCAGAAGACATCGACAACGCCCAGGGGGTCTTTCCACTTATCGAACCGCGATATCTGGGTGACCAGCGGCCTGTCGGTCGGCACCCCGTACTTCGCAAGGAGACCTGCGATCTCAGACTCAGAGAGATCACGGTTCTTCTCCGAGAGCGGGTCGATCGCCGGCCGGCATATCCACTGCTCCATCGGCATCCCGCGCCGCCGGTAGTTCTCGTGCGAGATCACCATCCGGTCATAATCCAGGACGAAATCTTTCAAAAACTCCCAGAGCGCCGGGTTTGGGTTTGAGAGATCGACGTGGCACCGCCAGACCCAGGGCTGGGACTTCTGGTAAAACCGGATCAGGGGCAGTGGCTGCGGGTCGTGGATGACCACCAGGTCGTGGTCGATCGTCATCTGACCCGAGAAGGACTCGTTTGTCCGGATGTAGAGATCCTTCTCCTCGCCCGAGAACGCGACCGCCTGCCCCTGGAGCGCGTTATGAAAGTTCTTGGTGATGGCGAAGAATTTGTCGTCGCCGTGTAAGATATCCCACCGGGTATCGATACCGACGCTGTTCATGAGCGGCACGAGCGAGACGATCATCTCTGCCACGCCGCCGCTCTGGTAGGTCGAGTTCACGTGGAGGACACGCTTTCCCCGGAGACTCGCCGCCCTGCGGTAGAGGTCGGAGATGACATCGTCGCCGACGATGGGCCGGTGGTCCTCAAGCGTCCGGCCGTTGTCGCAGATACAGGTAATTCCATCCATGTACGCCATTTGCAGTTCACCCCTCAAAATGTCCAGGACCTTCTGACATAGAATATCTATGTTGTTAGATTTATAAATATATCTATATAAATATGGAGAGTATACCCGGTCCCTGTCTCGATCTGAGTGTTATTTTTGGGTTTTTATGGATAAAACCCGCACAATAACGAGATAGATAATACAAAATAGATTAATAAGAGAGCCGATCAGGACCTTCTGCGGGGCTCTGTACTGAGGCGCGCAGGGCCTCCTATGACAAAAAACTCCATTGTAGATCTCTCTATTTCTTCATGATATCGCGAGATCCGGCCCTCCCTGACCCGACCATCACGCATAAATATCATCCACGATCACCACCCCCCGGTGATGCAGACAATGGTACAGGCAAAAGAAGGCGACACCGTCCGGGTGCACTATACCGGAAAACTCGAAGATGGCACAGTCTTCGACGCTTCCCGTGAGGGAGACCCCCTGGAGTTCACCATCGGTGATGGGGAGATCATACCGGGGTTTGAGCAGGCCGTGATCGGCATGGAACCAGGAGAGGCAAGGACCGCAAGGATCCCGCCCGAGGAGGCCTACGGTTCCCATCGCGATGACATGGTGCTCACAGTAGACCGGGGCGAAGTCCCCGACGAGATCAACCCGGAGCCGGGCCAGCAGCTCCAGCTCCAGATGCCGGGCGAGAGGACGGCCATCGTCACTGTCAGTGATGTCTCAGACTCGACCGTGACGCTGGACGCCAACCATCCCCTGGCTGGAGAGCCCCTGACGTTTGATATCCAGCTCGTGGATATCGTCCAGCAGGCAGCCTCCGCTCGCCCGCGCTAAGAGCGTAAAAACCCCCTCAGGTCAGCCAGTGAACGGGTGTTTGCGATATCGCCCGCCGAGAGCCAGCCCCGCCGGGCGGTCGCAACACCAAACTCCATGAAACGGAGATTCTTCTGGCTGTGCGCATCTGATCCAAGGGAGAACCGAACACCGGCCTCCCGGGCCTGGCGAGCGTTGACGTCCGAGAGGTCGAGCCTTCCTGGAAATGCGTTTATCTCCATGAGGACGCCGAGGGCTGCTGCGGCCCGAGAGACCCGGGGGAGGTCGATCTGGTAGGCTTCCCGGGAGAGGAGGACCCGGCCCGTCGGGTGGCCGATGATATCCACATGCTCGTTATGCATCGCTGTGATAACCCGCTCCGTCATCTCCTCCCGGGGCTGCTTGAAGCCTGAGTGGACACTTGCCACCACCACGTCGAGGTCAGCGAGGACGCTATCAGGGAGGTCTATCTGACCGTCCATATCGATGTTGCACTCGGTCCCGGTGAGGAGAGTAAACCCGTCATCGGCCGCCCGGTTGATCCGCTCGATCTCGCGCATCTGGTCAGCCAGACGCTCCGGGGAGAGGCCGCGGGCGATATGGAGGCTCTCTGCATGGTCGCATATAGCGATATACTCGTAGTGGAGCGCCCGCGCAGCCTCTGCCATCTCCTCGATCGAGTGGGCGCCCTCGCTCCAGTGGGTATGGACATGGAGATCGCCACGGATCGACCCATAATCGATGAGATCCGGCAGGGCGTTGTTCCGTGCGGCCTCGATCTCGCCGCGATCCTCTCTGAGCTCAGGCGGGATCCAGGCGAGATCGAGGGCCCGGTAGACCCCGACCTCATCCTCCCCCGCGATCATGCGCCCATCGGCGAGGTCGACGAGACCGTACTCGTTCAGCCGCCAGTTCCGCGCGATAGCGAGTTTCCGGAGAGCGATATTGTGCTCTTTTGACCCGGTGAAGTACTGGAGCGCGGCGCCGTAGTGCGCATCATCCACCACCCGGAGATCGACCTGGATTCCGGTCGTAAGGACCACCGATGTCTTCGTCGTCCCCCGGACGAGGATCCGCGAGACCCCCGGGAGAGAGACAAAAGCCTCCATCACATCCTCGGGGCGTGTGGATGTAGCGAGTATATCGACGTCCCCGATAGTCTCCTTCCGGCGGCGCACCGATCCAGCGAGGCTCACCCGTCCAACCGATTCGAGTGCTGAGAGTCTTTGCTCGATATCGCGAGCGGTCGGCAGGATGTAGCCGAGGAGATGACGTTTCCCCGCCATCCTCCGCATCCGGATGCCGGCAAGGATATTCTCCTCGGACTTCTCGCCAAACCCGGGGAGATCGCGGATCCGGCCCGCCGTTGCCGCCGCCTCCAGGTCATCGATACCCTGGATCCCGAGCTCACGGGAGAGGAAGAGCGCTCTCTTCGGCCCGATCCCCTCGATCCGGGTGAGTTCCTGCACCCCCTCCGGGAGTTCCTCGCGCAGGGACTCCAGATATCCGAGGCGGCCGGTCTCGATGATCTCCGTGATCCTCCCGGCAATGCCCTTCCCGACACCGTTGATCTCGCTGAGGCGCCCCTCCCGCGCAAGGTCAGCGATATCTTCCGGCAGGGTCACGATCGCCTGCGCCACCCTCCGGTAGGCATAGGGTTTGAACCGGACGCCCTTGATCTCAAGGAGATCGGCGACCTCGTAGAGGATAGCCGCGACCTCGATGTTGGTCAGTCGTTTGAGTCTCTCCATCTCTCTCCCTCCCACCGCCGCCCCGGACCAGGGTCGGCGCGAACCAGGGGCTACCCTGCTCCAGAGAGTTACTCCTGTCGGGGGCTACTTGAAGATTGCGGTTCGTCAGAGGGGTAGAACGAATATAAGAACCAGAATGCTCAGGTTTTCAAAAATCTCCCTGGGAAAGCTACGAAAATTCTCGTAGCTAAAGCAAGACATTTATCCTCGCTCAATCAAGTGTTGATTGATGCCGATGAAAGGAAAGATAACGATTCTCGCGGCCGCCCTGATGGTTCTCTGCGCTGCACTGATCGGGGGCGCCACCGCACAGCAACCAGATGAGTCTAAGGATAAGGTGATCCATGTATCAGGCACCGGCAGGGTGACGACCACGCCCGACCTTGCTCTCATTCTCTTCGCTGTCGAGACCGAGAACGCTGATGCAGTAATCGCACAGAAACAGAACGCACAGAGGATGGATGCCGTGGTCAACGCCCTGAAAGCGGCCGGAATCCCGGCAAAAGACCTCAAGACCACCAATTATTACGTCATGCCGGTGACCGAGAAGGATGAAAAACTCCTGACAAGCACGAAAGTCAAGTTCTACCGGGTCACAAACAACCTTGCGGTCCGGCTCAATGCTATAGACCGCGCCGGCGAGATCATCGATCTGGCGGTCGCGAACGGCGCAAACCGGGTTGACCAGCTCTCACTGACCCTGAGCGAAGAAAAGCAGCAGGAGTTCCGGGCAGAAGCCCTGACGGCCGCCGTGAAACAGGCCCGGGGCGATGCGGATGCGGTCGCTGCGGCCATCGGGAAGACCATCATCGATGTCAAAGAGGTCAACGTCGGTGGAAGCTATGTACCCGCACTCTATGACAACCGTTACGCTTCCAAAGAGATGGCTGCCGGAGGCGCTCCCCCGACCCCGGTCGAGGCCGGCGAGATCGATGTGACCGCGAGCGTCTCCATCACCTACGTCATAGCGTGAACCCACCCCTCCCACCATTTTTGTACCCTTGCCCCATCGGGAAGCATAATCCCCCTCTGAGAAGGAGTCTGTTAATTATGCTTACCATCACCGAGGTCTACAATAACATCCCCGGCCGTGAGGGGTTCACGCCGGACTGGGGATTTTCCTGCTATATCCACGAAGCGGAGCTCCTCTTTGATACCGGGGCAAAAGGAGACATACTGCTATCGAACATGCGTGCGCTCGGGATCCTGCCTGCGGATATCAAGAGCCTCGTGATCTCCCACGACCACTGGGACCACACCGGGGGGCTTGGAGCGCTCCTCGCCGAGAACTCAGCGATGGAGGTCTTCGTCCACAGCGGTTTTTCCCGGGAGACGCTCGGTCTGATCAGGAACTACACCACCCCCATTATCGTTGAGGACTGGATGGAGATCGAGCCCGGCATCGCCACAACAGGCCCGCTCGGGACCGATATACTGGAACAGTCGCTCGCAGTCGATGTCCCGGGCGGTCTCCTGATCATCACCGGGTGCGCCCACCCGCATGTCAGCCGGATCATCGACCGGGTCTCCCGGGAAGGGCCGGTATGGGGGGTCATCGGCGGGCTTCACACCGTCACCGATGAAGATATCGATGCGCTTGAAGGGCTCGCCTACGTCTCGGCCTCACACTGCACCGATAAGATCAGGGAGATCGCCGATCGGTACCCGGAGACCTTCCGGCCGGGAGGCCTCGGGGCGGTGCACCGGCTATAGGAGGAGGTTACTCCTCCACCTTCCCCGCTCCAGCATCACCACCGGAAGTCCGACTTTCATCCGCAAGCCAGACCGCCCTCTGCGGGAGGGGCACTATGATACCGTTCTCCTCGAGCCTTTTTACGATCTTCCAGAGAAGGGTGGTCCTGACCTCCCACCAGTTCCGGGTCGGCGCCCAGATATAGGCGGTCAGGTTGATACCGTTCTCCCCGAGGTCGTAGACAAAGACCGATGGTGCCGGGTTCTTCAAGGCAAACGGGTGGGTCGCGATGACCTCTTTTGTGATCCTGATCGCCTCGTCCGCATCGTCCCTGTAGCGGATGCGGATCTTGTAATCAAACCGTCGGGCAGCGTTATGGACATAGTTGGTGATATTTGAGGTGAAGACCTTCTCGTTCGGGATCCGGGTGTAGATCCCGTCATACGTCTTCACGATGGTCGAGAGGATCCTGATATCCTCGACTGATCCGGTGATCCCTGCGACGTTGATGTTATCGCCGATCTTGATCGGATGCTCAAACATGAGGAATAGCCCGGAGACGAGGTTTGAGACGACGCTCTGGCTCGCAAACCCGATGACGAGACCGACGATACCCCCGGCCACCAGGAGCCCGGAGAGGTCGAAGTTGAGGTACGGGAGGGCGACGGCGATAGCCCAGAGTATGATGATATAGTATACCACCTTTGCGAGGAGTTCGCGCTCACTCTTCGGCAACCGTTCAGTGAGGGCTCGCCTGACGTTTAACGCGACGACTTTTGCGATGATAACGCCAACCGCGATGATGCCGACAAACCACAGGATGTCACCGATGGTTATGGTGCCGATGCCGATGGAAGTCCCCAGGGTGGCGGTCAGACTGAGCATCACGACAGACCCCACTCCATGAGATAACCGCGACTGATCACACGGATCTTCCGCGTCGTATAGAGCTCGACGGATCTCGTCATACCCGGAATGAGCGGGGCATCGGTAAAGTCAGTCTCCGCAAGAGATGGGTTGATGATCTTCATCGTGGCAGTGGCCGCCACGATATCGTCGTTATAGAAGATCTTCATATCGGCACCATTAAAGACGACACACGAGACATGGGCCCACTCACCGGATGTGTTCTGGATAGAGAGTTTCATCACCCCCTCCCTGAACCGCTCAGCCGGGGGGATCTCCGGATACACCGCACTACGGTACCAGCGTGCGATGACCCCGCCGGCCGGTGGGCCGTAGAGCGTATACTTCTGGTTGCCGGCGCTGAAGATATCCAGTATCTCGATACCCTTTTCAGACGAGAGGAAGACGCCGATCTCGACGGGGAACTTCAGGTAGATCACCTGTGTCGCCCCGGGTTCGATAACTATCGGGGCAAACTCTATCTGGAGAAGATCCGTGATATCTTTCGGTAGATTGACAGGTTCTACCGGGTTTACGGTAACCCGGGCCGTCTCCGAGACCGCGAGGATCCGCTCAAACGCACGCTCCTCGCACCTCCGCCGGTATGTCAGGAGACCGTCAGCTCGTTCGGATTCTACCAGAAAGTCACCACTCTCATAACGAAAAGTGCTATTGTACTGCCCGAACATCAGTTAATGGTCTACAGGTACTCAAATATCAACCTGCTGGAGCACCTCCCCCGTGTCCTGCAGATCTGGTACTGATCGCGAGTCTCTCAGGGATCGATGCACGATCGGTCGCCGGACAGTATAGCCTCTTCGTGATGCAACACGCGCACGGGCACTATCCCGGTTATTCATGATACCGTTCCCGCGTTCCGGCACCCGATCGAAAAAGACCTAGAGCAGCGGAAATTTTCCACTCCGGGGAATAATAGATCGTCATTCCATGGAACATGGAGGTTCGGAACCGGGGTGATCTGATAAGACATAAATAACAGATCCCCCGGATAGCAGATTCCAGAGAAGATGAACAGACACCCTTTTAAGAGCAAATTCCAGACACTTTTCAAGTGCGTTCGTTCTTGACCGCGATGACGCACCGTGCATCGCCGCCCCTGACAGGTCGGATTGTCACCGGAGATCGAAAGCGATAATAGGCAGAGAACATTGCACCTGCCGCCACCAGGGATCTCTACGGGTGACCCCGGGAAGAGATGCCATTGGTTCTGGCAGGGGGCAAGAACCGCTCCCGGGTGATGCGTGTGAAGATGAAACAGCAGAAACTCAGAACAACCATGAATCAAACCCAGATCCCCATAAGCATCCTTGACCACCTCCAGCAACCGGCACTTGTTCTCGATCCCGAGGGGCGGGTTGTCATCTGGAACGAGAGTATTGTACAGTACACCGGTGTTGCGGCGGAGGAGGTCATTGGAAAAGGCAGTTATGCACACACAGAAGCGCTCTTCGGTGAGAGACGCCCCACCCTGGCAAACTCTATCCTGACTCATGATAACCCGGGAAAGAACTATTACCGCCTCCTCCACCATGACAGCGATGAGCTCCTCGCCGAATCACGCATCCCCCTGGTATCGGGCAGGAAGGTTACCTGCATGGCAACCCCGCTCTACGACACTTCAGGCCGGCAGATCGGTGCGGTCGAGACCTTCCGGGATGCCCCCGGGGAGAGACCGGCCGGGGTACCGGAGGACGAGATGCAGGTCCTCGCCAGGTCGCTGCCCGACATGATCTTCACGCTCAACCGGGACAGCATATTTCTGCGGTTCCTCTGGACCGGTGGGGAGGAGATGGGGCTTGATGCGGCAGAGATCACGGGCCGGACCCCGCACGCCCTCTTCCCGGAGGAGGAGGCGGATTTCCTCTCCCGGTCTGCCCGTCGGGTTATCGATACCGGAGAGGAGATCTCTGAGACACGGTCGTTCCTGTGGCACGGTGAGCAGAGATCATTTCAGGTCACCATGCATCCCCTGCACGACGCTGCCGGGGAGATCGTGGCGGCCACCGGGGTTGCCCGGGATAGGGCGCGAGAGCTCGCCTGTGAACGGACGCTCCATGAGACCAGCCGATTCTCCGGTCTCTACCTTGACCTGCTCGGCACCGATATCTACAACACCAGCATGGTCGCGGCAACCATCATCGGTATGCTCAGGGAACGACTCTCCGGCGAGGAGGCAGAGCTCGCGCAGAGGGTCAAGAACTCGATCGAGCAGGGGATCACCGTCATCAAGAACGTCGAGCTCTTAAATACGCTCAACAAACACCAGATCCGCCTTGAACCGGTCGACCTTGATGCTGCCATCCGCAGCCAGATCAAGCGACATGCCGGGATCAATATCCACTACGAGGGCGGGAGCTGCATGGTCTGGGCAAACCCTCTCCTCGAACATGTCATATCCAACCTGGTCAGCAACAGCATCAAGTTCGGCGGTATGGAGGTGCAGATCGATATCAGGGTCGTGGAGACAGAGAATATCGTAACGCTCGCCGTCACCGATAACGGTATCGGTATACCGGATCACTTAAAACTCAACATCTTTGACCGTTTCAACCAGAGCAGCAAATCAACGCCCGGGAGCAGGGGGCTGGGGCTTCATATCGTCAAGACCCTGGTAAAGAACTATGGCGGGCGTGTCTGGGCAGCTGACCGGGTGCCGGGAAAGCCAGAAGAAGGGGCGGCAATAAAGGTGATCCTGCAGAAGTGTTAGCGCATCCGGTCGTGCAAGCCCTTCCGGTTTCATGCAGAAGTTCGGGATTTGCAAAAAGGCCGGAGATCCTCTTCACTCATCGGAGTTTTCCCCCGGATGGTGGGGGATGGAGCGAAGGAGGCGGATCAGGTACTCAGGTATATATCCCCGAAGCAACCATATCATAGCGCATCATTCCCACCGGGGATATCTCCAATGATAAGAACTCTATGTTTTAAAGAACGGCGATATATCGAAGAGCTGAGAATTCTTACCCGGGCGACCGCGCTAGACTGTATCATCGATGAGCGCTTTGACCGTATAGTGTACCTCATAAAGGAGGGGGATATGGGTCTTGCTATCGGCAGAAAAGGAAGCAATATCCGAAAGATGCAGCGAGTCCTCGGGAAACGTGTCGAGATGGTTGAATATTCTCCAGATATTGAAACTTTCACAAAAAATGCATTTAAACCGGCCGGCGTCACCGGTGTGATGAGAGGCGACGACGGACGACTCACTGTATACGTCAATAAGGGTGATCTCGGTATCGCTATCGGGAAGGGCGGGTGCACTATCGAGAAAGCACGGCTCCTGCTCTCCCGGTACTTTGATACCGAGCTCGGCGAGGTGATCGTGGAGGAGGAGGGGCATGCCTGACTGGAGCGTCCTCGATGAGGTCTGGCAGGTCATCCAGGACCGGGCCGAAAACCCCCCGGCCGGGAGTTACGTCGGTTCCATCCTGACCCATCGGAAGGGGGTTGATAAATCCCTGGAGAAGGTCGGTGAGGAGGCGGTCGAGTTCATCCTGGCCGCAAAGAACCAGGTCCCGGAGAGGACAGTCTCTGAAGCGGCGGATCTCCTCTTCCATCTTCTCCTGGCGCTTCAGGCGTCGGGTACCGATGTGGCGGACGTGCTCGATGAGCTCGCCCGCCGCCGGAGATAGCAGCACCCCGATCGGCCGGGTTTTGCACGCTTGCGCAGGCGAGATCACACTGCATGACCCTCCCGGCGACACGGTGCATCGGCGGCAGATAGGGGCCGGGGAGCTACCAGGTTCTTCCTGATGGAGGTGACCCGGATCTCAAGTGACTGCTCCCCCCATCCACACATACCAGTACCGCCAGAGTTCTGGCGGAAGGGGGACGGGATCACTCCACCCCGGCAAGGATCACAATCCTTAACCACTCGGACTTACACACTTTGAGTCAGGATAGTCTGCACAGGCGGTCGCATACATGGATGTAATGAGATTGCAGAACCCACCCCTCATTGAGGTCATATTTGAGGTGAGATGGGATCGATCATATCCCGGGTTCTGGAAGCACACGCTCTGGCCCATACCTGGTTCTTTGCAATGATCGATGGCGATCTCCTGGAGGAATTTTCATGAGACCGTCATTGATAGAACGCTTCGCCGGCTGGCGGGCCGCCAGATACTCACAGTCAACACAGGCGCCCGGATTGCATGACTGCTTTGATGAGACAGTCTCTACCCGGACAATGCCCTCCGCCTATCCAGCAGGTGCGCACCACCACACCAGCCGAAAAGTCTGCGAACCACCTCTCGCCTATGAGAGTTCCTCAGTCATACACCGGGATATAGAGAGCAGTTCTACCACCTATCTCAAAGAGTCGGGAGTCGGGAGTGAGGAAGAGATCTCAGGGTCAGAAGATGCAGATCTCATCCGACTGCCCCCGAAAAGGAGAGTACCGCTGACAGTACAGGTCATCACCAGGAGGAAGGGGCGGATAGTCAACTATGACTACACCGAGATCGACCTGTAGCCCGGAGAACTGTAGAGATTATGGGTACCCGGTATACCCTTGTACCCGCGATAGAGGCCCCGGGGCGAGGCGGAACTCTGTGGGATAACCGGGGCTGCCGGCGCGCGCAAAGACCCCCACTCCGTACGGGACACCTCAGCGGCGCAACATGGGAGAGTCGAACCAGAGCCCCTGGATCCGGTGCAACTCATCATCCCTCTTGAAGACAAACCGGACAGTCACCCCATCTTCCTGCTCGAACTTCCCCCTGTATGTTACGGCGATGAAATCGTCGACCCGTGTGACGACAGGATCGCGTCGGGACTCGTAGAGCCCGATCCGGGATGTGACGAACTCGCGGTTCTGCTCAAACATGGCTTCATCGAGGCTCTGTCTCATCTCGGGGCTGAAGTCGCGGGAGTACCTCGTATAGTTATCTTCGTTGAAGGCGGCAAGGAGATTTTCAGCGATCGGATCTGCGTAGGCGACTGCCTGCACCGCCTCCTCACCGGTGACGACTGACTCCCGGTCCACGCACCCGCATGCGGAGACCGCAAGAAGGAGGATCAGGGCGGCGAGGAGCGGGGTTTTGAGACTCATAATGGGGAGTTGATCCGGAGGATAGATAAAAGAAGTGGTCACCGCCGGAACCGTCCCCCGGTGTTTGCGTAAACGGTACCCCCGATGAGTAACGCCACAAAAGCGAGCCATGATACGCTAACGATAACTCCCCGGGCGCCGGCAGCGGCGTCCAACAACCCTCCGGCAAGGAGGACCGCGGATGCGGTGATCAGGAGGTCTCCCACGAACCGGGTCAGTGCTCTCTCGTCATACTTCTCCCGCTCCGTCGCAGGCGCGGTGTTGTAGCCGGCGATGAGGCTGCTTCCATTGAAGACCCGGATGATGATCCCGATGGCGAGCACGATCACCCCGCCGAGGGCGTTTGCAATCCATATCATTCTCAAGGGCTCCTGGTTGAGGTGGGGAAACTGTGTGTTTCTGATATGCTTATAGCCGGCCCATACCACGCCTGGTAATACGTTCATGGGGGCGGGGATCGGGGGCCGCCGGGCTCTGCCGGTCATCATTCCCGGGTAAAAAGGGGTACGCGATGATGGTCTCTCGGTATAAGGGTTCTTGCCGGCCGCCAGGTGCGAAAACCTCTTTGTCGATGAGGACATGATTCTGCACTGGAGATCTCGATGAACCGCATTGATCGCTATCGTGGTTGCCTGCTCGGCCTGGCCACAGGTGACGCCCTCGGGACGACGCTTGAGTTCCGGCGGCCCGGGACGTTTGAGCCGATCGATGACATGATCGGCGGCGGGCCGTTTCGCCTCCGGCCCGGGGAGTGGACCGATGATACATCCCTCGCCCTCTGTCTTGCAGAGAGCCTCATAGAGAGGCAGGGGTTTGATCCCATCGACCAGCTGGAGCGCTACGTGCGCTGGTACACAGAGGGACATCTCAGCAGCACCGGAACCTGCTTTGATATCGGGACGACGACGCGAGAAGCGCTCCGGCGGTTCATGGCAGAGCGCGAGCCCTTCCCCGGACTGACGAGCCCACGCTCCGCAGGCAACGGGTCGATCATGCGCCTTGCGCCGGTGCCGATGTTCTACGCCGGCGATCCGGAACGGGCGATCGAGCTCTCCGGTGAGAGCTCCCGGACGACGCACGCCCTCCCCGTGGCAGTGGATGCCTGCCGGTACCTCGGGGCGCTCATCATCGGTGCCCTCTCGGGTGCGCCGAAGGAGGAGGTGCTCGGAGAGCGCTACACGCCGGTCGCCGGCTACTGGCAGGATCATCCCCTCTGTAGCGAGATAGATACCGTTGCGGCCGGCTCTTTCCTCCAGAAGGATCCGCCAGAGATCCGGGGGACTGGCTACGTCGTGCATTCTCTTGAGGCAGCGCTCTGGGCTTTCAGCCGGAGCAGCACGTTTGCAGAGGGATGCCTGCTGGCCGTGAACCTCGGCGACGACGCCGATACCACCGGGGCGGTCTATGGGCAACTCGCCGGCGCATACTACGGGGAGGAGGCCATCCCCCGGACGTGGCGGGGGAAGATCGCACGCCGGGAGGTCATTGAGGAGTACGCGGAGAGGTTACTGGAGTGGGGTCCGGGGTAGCCGGAAAGCCCATGCATGCTCCACTGAGGTCATCGGCGAAGAGCGATCTCACTCACTGCCCGGTATGCCGGCGCCTCCCCGGGGGGCATCATCCCTCCCGTATGAGCCGCTCTCTCGCTCAGCTCCTCCCTGCCCCATCCACGGAGAGAACCGCCCCGGTGATGTAACTCGCCATATCGCTTGCGAGGAAGAGGAAAGCGTTTGCGATATCCTCCGGCTGGCCTATCCTCCCGAGGGGGATCGCGGCGATGACCGGTTTGAGCGCCTCTTCGGGGACGGCCGCCATCATGTCCGTCGCTATGACGCCGGGTGCGACGGCGTTGACGCGGATGTTGTCCTTACCAAGCTCGCGGGCGAGGGATTTTGTGAGGCCGTTCACCGCGAACTTGGATGCCGGGTAGCCGCAGCCGGTGGACTGGCCGTATATGCTGACCATGGAACTCGTGTTCAGGATGACGCCGCCGCCCTTCTCCCTCATGAGGAGGGCCGCCGCCTGCGAGCAGAGGAAGACGGCGTTGACGTTGAGGTCCATGATCTTTCTAAAATCCTCGGGCCGGTAGGTGTAGAGAGGATCGCTTGCGGCGATGCCGGCGTTGTTGACGAGGATATCAGGGCTCCCGAACTCCACTTTGACCGTATCAAATGCCTCTCTGATCTCATCAGCGCTGGAGAGGTCAGGCCAGAGGCCGGTGACCCGGTAATCCGGATTCTCGGCCTTCAGTGCCGCAACCGCTGTATCCGCGCTCTCCTTTCGGGAGCCGAAGAGGACGACCGAAGCGCCGTTTTCCAGGAATTTTCTGACAGTGGCAAGACCGATCCCGCGTGTTCCGCCGGTCACGACGGCTACCTTTCCCTGTAACATCAAGAATTACCTCCTGTTTGAGATAACATTCCCTCTTTGTGGAAGGGTTTAATGATTATGCTTCAACCGCCCCCTCCTCTACCCGCCTTCCACCGGCAGATCGCCCCATAGTCACACCGGGAACAGAACGGCCCCGGCCTCGCCGGAAACTCCCGGCTGTTGATCCCCCGGATACAGGTCTCTGCCGCAACTCTCGCGGCGTCGAGGGCATCCGCATCGACGCTGATGGGGACCACCGAGGAGTCCTGGAGGAAAGCAAGAGACGCGGATCCCACCCTCTTACCGCAGGATCGGAGGCCGAGCGCGTAGAGCCGGACCTGTAGCGCAGCCTCCTCCGGCGTGATGACCTTGCCGGATGTCTTGTAATCCCGCACCTCAAGCCCGTCGTCCTGCTGGAGGATGAGATCGACGCGGCCGGCGACCGTGGCATGCTCCATGGGAAACTCGATCCTCGCCTCCGCTTCCCGGATCCCCGGCATATCCCCCGCATGATCGGAGCTGAACTTCAGGAGCTTCTCTCTCGCGTCCACTCGTAACTTCTCAAGCCGTGCCCCATCGACGTAGGGCATGAAGAAATGCTGATCCACCGCCCGCGAAACAGCGCTGCCCGGGTCATCCCCGTCCCGGATCATCGCTGCGGCCTCGCTCATGCAGGCGTGAAGCGCCTTCCCGTACCCTATCAGGTCGGAGAGGGGTGGCTCATAGCCCCAGATCTGCCGTAAGCGGTAGAGATGCGGGCACTTGCCGTAGGTGATCAACTCGCCGGCGGTGTAGGTCCGGAGGTCATCCCCCTCAGTGGGGGCAGATATCGGGTGGAACGGCAGAACACCGTCCATTTCAAGATATTCCACCCCCTCTGCGCCGGCAAGATCATACGCAAACCCGCTCAACCGCTGCGACCATCCATTCCAGGAAGTGAAAGTGGTCGCGACGAGGAGATCCCGCGCCCGGGTCACCGCAACGTAGAAGAGCTTTCGCTCGCTCTCAAGATCCCCCTCGTACTTCTCCGCATCGAAGAGATCCCGGGGAATGAGCCACTCCTGCGGCTTCCCTGCCAGGCCGGAAGGAAAGCGACCATCCACAAGCGCCAGCAGAAAGACCACCGGCCACTCAAGGCCTTTTGCCTGGTGGACGGTCATGATCTGCACCGCCTCGATACCCCGGATATCATCGGGCGACTGTTCATCGTAGGCCGAGGTTGCGTATGCGTTGATGTACTCACAGAGCCAGACGAGCAACCGGTTCCAGTCCCCCGATGCACCACCGAACCTGTTCACCGACTCAAAATCGGTGAGGAGTTTTGCAAACCGGCCCAGGTTCGCAAGCACGATCGCGTCCTCCGGGATCTCGGGATCGAGGCGCTGGTATCCAAGCGTGTTCAGGAGATCATAGTACATCGATATGAGGTCAGGGTAGGCTCCACCCGCCGCCGCGACCTTCCACTGAGCGAGCCTCTCCATCAGGCCGTCAGGGAGGACGCCGCCCGGGATAACCTCTCTCCAGTCCCGGCACCCCGAGTAGAGGCGGTCGTCATCCATGTAGACTTTATCCCGGGACTCCCGGAAATGGCAGCCATCCGGAACCCACGTGAAGAGCTTTGCGACGCTCAAGACCTCAGGCCGGCGGAAGAGACCGACCTTCCCTCCCACGACAAAGGGAATACCCCGCTCCCGGAACTCATCGATGAAGGCCGGCGCAGACGTGGTGACGCTCCGGAGGAGGATCCCGATATCGCTGTACCGGCACATTCCCGCATCGACGTAGCGCTGGATCTGGTCGGCGATCCATCGCGCTTCATCGATATCGGATCTGAACCCGGCGACATTCACACCGCCGGCAGAATCCCGGACCGGGATCAGGCGATCATATCTCCTGTTAAATTCATCCGCAATGGCGTTCGCCACGCCGAGTATCGCTGTTCTGCTCCGCCGGTTCTCCGCGATCGTGATCTCCTCGGGATCCCGGCCTTCACCGAACTGCTCAAAGCAGCGCTCATCAGAGCCACGCCACTGGTAGATCGTCTGGCGGGGGTCACCCACAACGATGATCCGGGCATCCTTCCCGAGCAGCCGGATCAACCGCTCCTGCGCCCGGTTGATATCCTGGTACTCGTCGACGATGAGGTGGTGTATGTTCGCGGCAAGTTCGGGGCGGCGCTCCAGCTCCTCAACGGCGACCTGGATCATGCGGTTGAAGGTGAGAAGCCGGTGGCGCTCAAGGGCGCCCTCGTATGCTTCAAGTGAGGCGGTGAATCCAGGAGCCTGCTCGCGGAGGATGGAGCGGTCGAGCATCTCTGCATAGTAGACGTTCAGATTTCTCAGGAAGGCCGAACACCTCCGGGGATGATCCTCTCCATCCGGGAGGTGACAGCCCCAGCCAGCCCGGAGCAGGAACGCCATCTCCTGGTTCTCGTCGAGCTCGCCCCAATTGGCGTACCCGCAGTGATCCTGCAGGAGCGAGAGGCAGTAGGCGTGGATCGTCCCGACGTACATCTCCCCGAGGCGGGAACATGCCTCCTCACCTCCGAGGCGCATGGCGTGGTCGTATACCCGGGTCTTCATGCTCTGCGCCGCCTTCTTCGTGAAGGTGAACGCGACGATCGAGGCCGGGTCGACCTGCTCGACGAGGAGGAGATGGACGATCTTCCGGGTCAGGGTCTCGGTCTTCCCGGCGCCGGCCCCCGCGATGACCCGTATGCGGGGATTTCTGGACCGGACCGCTGCTCGCTGGGCCGGCGAGAGAGGCCAGGGATTCTCAAGGACAAGTTCCTCCGGGAGGGGTTCTGCGGTGCAGGTGGCCCGGGGAGGTTCTGACTCCTCCAGCAGCCCGGAGGGTGCCGGCTCGATCGTTACGGGCGGATCGGGCTCTCCCGTCTCAGGGCCGCACTCTTCCAGCCCGAGCTCCCGGGCGATCGCCTCCATATCGACAGCGAGGAGGGTATACCCGGTGTTGAGGAACCGGAGCCGCTCAAGGAGGGTCCCGGCTGTGACGGTAGCAGACCAGGGGAATGCATGGGGATTGATCTGGCTGGCGGGATACCGGCTCCCGGCCTCGAAGTACCTCCAGGCCGCCACCCTCCGGACGCGCCTCTCGTCGATCTCGGGGAAGTGTTTCTCCCGGATCGAGAGCAGCCTCCCGGTGAATCCGTATCGTTCTTTCTCGAGCGAATCGGTCGTATCCCCGGATGCCCTGAGGTCGAGGATGACCGGGCCGCCGGGGACGAGAACCACGCAATCGAGATCCCCGGAGGAGGTCGGCACACCGGTGAGCAAAAACACCGTCTCGTCCTCGTACTCGTCCTTGAGCAGTGCAGCGATCTCTCTTAGCTGCCGGCACTCATGCCTGCCTTCCACACGACTTCCTCGAAAGATTCGGAGCCCCATACGACGGATCGCCACCTGATTGGAGGGGTATTTATATTTCACCGAATATAAAGAACCCGATCTGCAAGCATCCGGCCTGGAAAGGCTGTCATGTGAGATCTTCGAGCGGGATGAGGAGGAAAAGATCTGGCCTAAACAGCGCCATTATGATCACTAGCTGCCGAACACCCCCATTTTGATCTCTTCATTCCTCTCTCCCTTCACCGAACACTGTCCGGATATCCTACCGATACCTTTATCTTCTTTAGTGATCAAGT
>JAAYND010000297.1 GCA_012521035.1 Methanomicrobiales archaeon | reverse complement strand
TGAGATCTGGGTGACGCAGACAGACGGGACGGTTATATACGACACGACCCCCGAGGAGATCGGGCGAAACCTCTTCTCAGACCCGGTATACCAGACCCCGGGACTCCAGGAAGCCTTCTCACGCATCATCGCTGAGCCCTCCGGGTCGCTTGAGTACTCGTTCTGGAACCATAACTGGGCGCAGAACGTGACCAAAGAGGCGATATGGGGCACCGCCGGCGTCGACACCGCGGAGTGGCGCGTCGTCGCCGCGAGAGAGATCGATGCGGCAGAGCAGCAGGTCATGGTGAATGGGAGCGCGCCTGCCACGGAAGCGGTCGGGAAGATGCGGGCATTCGTCGCCGAAGCGGTCACATATGCACAGGAGCACGGCCGCGAAGCGGCATGTGCCGCGTTCAACGACCCCTCCGGTGACTTCGTCAGGGACGGGCTCTACATATTCGCCTACGATATGAACGGAACTGCTCTCGCCCTCCCCTTCCAGCAGGGCTTCGTCGGTACGGATCGGAAGGGGACGTATGACCCGGGCGGTGTTGCCTACATCGCCGGCATGATCGGGCTTGTGGCGGAAGGCGGCGGCAGTATATACTACGTCTACCCGAACCCCGCGCGATGGTATACCGATGAGCTCAAACTCAGCCACGTCCACCCCGTGGATGAGACCTGGTTCGTAGGCTCAGGGATCTACATCGCGGAGGTCGGGACCGAATTCAATTCGCAGGCGAGGGAAGCGCTCATGCAACGGGTGAAGGCCGCGCGGGATCACGCACAGAAACATGGCCGCGAGGCGGCATGCGCCGCATTCAACGACCCCTCCAGTGACTTCGCCAGGGGCGAGGATTACATATTCGCCTACGACATGAACGGCACCGCCCTCGCCCTCCCCCACCAGCCCGGGTACATCGGCGAGAACCGCTTCGACCTCGAGGATCGGTACGGTGTCAGGGTGCTCCTGCTCGGGTCCACCGTCGCCAGGAGCGGGGGCGGGTTCGTATACACCACATACTACAACCCCGAGACCGGGCTTGACGGGCTCAAACTCAGCTACATCGCTCCGGTGGACGGGGAGTGGTTCGTCGGTTCAGGTATATACGCGAAAAGCGTAACCCGGACCCCCTGATTTTTCGCTATCACCAGTGCCCGGGCACAAGAACAAAGATCGCCCAGTCCATGTACTCCCGGCCGTAGCCGAAGTACTCGTCCTGGATGCGGTGGAGGTAATCGATGATGAACTCCCGGTCGGGATGATCGGGGTTCTCGCCGAGCCAGGAGAGGAGCGCCTGCCATATTCCAGACTCGTAGCGGTCCCAGTCGCTCTCACTCGACCGAATGGTGGCGGCGACGTCAAACCCGGCATCCCGCGCGGTGCCGAGGATCTCATACCCCGTCAGGACATCCGGCCACTCCCGCGCGAAATCAGGCGGGACGCGGTCAGACCGCCAGTAACGGTCACCTATGACGATCGTCCCCTCATCAGTGACGACCCCCGCGAGGGCGTCGAGCGTCGCCAAAAAACCGCCGTAGATATGAGAGGCACCGATCGAGGCGGCGCAGTCAAACGGCCTCTCAGGAACATACTCCCGGGCGTCCATGCACCGGACCACGATCCGGTCCCCGATGCCCGCCTCCCGGAAAGCCTGCTCTGCCCGCCGGCAGGCATCCGGCCGGGCCTCGATACCGGTGCCGGATATACCGTACTCCCGCCCCCAGAGCGCGAGAATCGTCCCGTTCCCACACCCGATCTCCACGACGCGGGCACTCTCACAGAGCCCCGCCGCTCTCCCGGCGGAGAGCACCTTCTCCGGCGTTGTCGGGTTCATGATCGCAAGCGCTCCCTGGGATAGCGAGATGAGGTCGATGGTCTCCATAGGCTGTACTGGGTACGCCCCTGGCGGATAAATTCCTGGCACCCATGCCGGCCCCCCGATATACCTGTGAGATCCTCGCCGCCGGCGCTAAACGGCGCAATGCAGATACCAGAATCCCGCGGATCTCCGTTGACAACCAGAGAGGGTAACGCCTCGCGAACCTGCGAATCAGGAACCTTTATTAATTTTTGTTCTGTATTCCAACATACATGATCAGAGTTGCAATCAACGGCTACGGCACCATCGGCAAACGAGTCGCCGATGCGGTCGCCGCACAGCCCGATATGGAAGTTATCGGGGTCTCAAAGACCAGCGTCTCCGCCGAGGCATACGTCGCGGGGAAGCGCGGGTATCCCCTCTACATAGCCGATCTCACGAAAAAACCCGAGTTTGAGAAGGCCGGGATCGAGGTCGCAGGTGACGTGGAGGCGATGGTGAAGGCTGCTGATATCATCATCGACGCAACCCCGGGCGGTGTTGGAGCGAAGAACAGACCGCTCTACGAACGCCTCGGGAAGAAAGCGATCTACCAGGGCGGTGAGGGGCACGAGGTCGCCGGGTTCTCCTTCAACGCCCACGCAAACTACAAAGAGGCTACCGGTAAACAGTTCGCCCGGGTCGTCTCATGCAACACCACCGGCCTCGTCCGGCTCATCCACGCGCTCGACCAGGCCTTCGGCGTCGAGCGGGTCCGGGCAGTGATGATCAGGCGCGGAGCCGACCCGGGCGACGTCAAGCGGGGGCCGGTCGACGCCATCGTCCTGAACCCCGCCACCATACCGAGTCACCACGGCCCCGACGTCCAGACCGTCCTTCCGCACATCAACATCGTCACCCTCGCCATGATCGTCCCGACGACGTTCATGCACATGCACTCGATACAGATGGACTTAAAGAACAAGACCACCCGCGACGAGGTCATGGCAATATTCGAGAAGCACAACCGCATCGGGATCGTCCGCAAGGCCACCGGGATCAAGAGTAACGCCCAGCTCCGGGAGTACACCCAGGACCTCGGCCGGCCCAGGACCGACCTCTGGGAGAACGGCGTCTTCGAAGAGTCGGTCTCGGTCCTCGACGGAAAGGAGTTCTACTGCTTCCAGGCCATCCACCAGGAGGCCGACGTCATCCCCGAGAACATCGACTGCATCCGGGCCATGATGGGGACGGTGAAGGATCCAGAAGAGTCCATCCGGATGACAAACGAAGCGCTCAGTTTCGTCCCGATCGGGTGAACCGTACTTGCCGTGAGGACTGCACGATAACAGACGCCCAAAAGCAGTGATCTGGGAGGACAGATACCCTCGCGCGCCGAGGGGCTATGATCTCCCCCGCACTGCGCGCTCTGAACGCCGCGTAGTTATCTGAAAACCAGAGAGGTGACCTATTTGAGCGAATGCTCTCCATCCTGTATCTGTCTGAGGTATAACTGTATCCTCTCTACGTTATGATTATCCTGCTGATTTTTGTGATAGATCTCTATGAAGGTAACGACGTTACGTACGGAGTCATGACCATATATTACCCTTATACCGCTCCGGGCGCCGCCCCCGAGACACCGACACCGAAACTGCTTTACTTTATATACAGGATCGTCTCCTGCTTCTTCCCCCAGGGGGATACGATACGTCTCAGTTAATAAACCAGGATACTTCGCAACAAACGCCTTCTGGAAGACTTCCCAATCGCTTTCAAGAGTTTTGTATTTCTTCTTCAGTTTTTTAAAATCCCGCTTGAATTCGTCCAAAAAAGTGATATTAGGGGGAGATAGGTTGCTCATATTCTCTCACTGAAGTCTGTGGATCCCTATAGAATACAAGTTCGTAGTCGATTTCTCCGTTGGGCTCAGTAGCCATCCATGGAAGATCTATGTGAGATAACGCACTCACTTGCGTTGCTGTCATATTGGAGTATTTTGCGAGGGTACTATCAATATGCTTTAGTTCTTCGGCGCTTAATAGAGTTATCTCAGGTTCCTTATTGGAGATACATCGTTTTTGGGTGTACCCATGAAACGAAGCCTCAAATTGAGATACCTTTCCTTCTCTCTCTAATTCTATTAAAATATCGTCGAAATGGCTTGGAGCGGGACCATGTTCAAGCCTGAGGTAACGCTCGCCGGTTAACTTTCGCTCGCGGAGTTCATAGTAGTCAAATTCAGCAAAATACATGATCTTATAGAGAACTGTTTTGCCGACATTTGGAGCATGGCATGAACTGTTGATAACATAATGCAAGATTTGCTTAAATTTCTCACGATTAAACGAATTTTTGGTTGCAGGTGCAGCCATAAACCTACTCCTCCCCTGTTTGCCTTTCAAAGATCCAGAATCCCTACAAGTGTGTTCGCCCTTGCACACTTGCATTCCACATGCCTCACACCCAGTGCATCTGCTACGCCACGCGCACCGGATATGCGCAATATATGCAGTACCGTGTAATAGTCATTCTGTATATAATACTTACATTCAATTAGAGCCATTTTCGTAACTCCTTTGGAACATGCTCTGGACCCAGGAGCGTGGCCTCCCACCCATTTGAGACAGAGGAGGGGTGTAATACCCTGCGATTTGCGTTCTGCCCTGTCAACCATCGGCATGGGCAGGCCGGTTCTAAAAGATATTGCCACATATTATTACACACTAACTGTGGGGAATGAAAGTATGCAGTCAGCATGCCTAGAAGAACCATTAACTCCCCGGCAAACCCACTCTTTTCAATGGATCCTTACGAACTGGTGACACGAAATACCATAGAGGTCGTCACTGACCAGGAACTGCGCGCGCTCATCGACCGACCGGTAAAGCGGGTTTATACCGGATATGAGCCGAGCGGGGAGATCCATCTCGGCCACATGGTGACGGTGAACAAGCTGGTGGACCTCGAGGAGGCGGGGTTTGAGGTCATCGTGCTCATCGCCGACCTCCACGCATTCCTGAACCGCAAAGGAACCATGGAGGAGATCCGCGAGATCGCCGAGTATAACCAGCGCTGTTTTGAGGGACTCGGGCTTCGCAGAGCAAAATACGTTCTCGGATCAGACATCCAGCTCACGCCAGAGTACGAGCTCTCTGTCCTGAAACTCTCCCGGGCGATCACCCTCAACCGGGCGAAACGAAGCATGGATGAGGTCGGTCGGCAGATGGAGAACCCCACAGTCTCGCAGATGGTCTACCCCATCATGCAGATGGTCGATATAGCGACCCTCGGGGTGGACGCCGCCCTCGGCGGGATCGACCAGCGGAAGATCCACATGCTCGCGCGGGAGCACCTCCCCTCGATCGGATACCCGGCGCCGGTCTGCATCCACACACCGATCATAAGCGGTCTTGACGGGAAGAAGATGTCGTCATCGGCAGGAAACGTCATATCGGTCGCCGACTCTGAGGAGGATATCAGACGGAAGATGAAGAAGGCATTCTGCCCGCCAGAGGTCGAGAACAACCCCGTGCTCCAGATCCTGCAGTATCACGTCTTCCCCCGGGCGGGCAAGGTCACCATCCGCCGGCCCGCGAAGTTCGGCGGGGACCGGGAGTTCGACGTCTACAATGACCTTGAGGGGGCCTACGCCGCCGGCGAGATCCACCCGCTGGACCTGAAAGCAGCGGCTGCCGACCAACTCATCGATATACTCGCCCCTGTCCACGACTACGTCTGCAACGGGTGATCTGACCGTGGGCCGCAGGGATGAGTACGAGCGGTTCGACCGCGAGATCGAGGCGATGGGCGTCCGGATGAAGGATGCCGACCAGGTGAAGGTGCGAGACGATGTCTTCGATGAGGTCACCCTGGTCGCGCTCTACCGGCTCGTCCACAGAAAACTGATATCGGTCATCGGCGGCCCGGTCAGCACCGGAAAGGAGGCAAACATCTACTACGGCGAGCACGACGGCCGGGGGATCGCGATCAAGATCTACCGGATCCAGACGGCGAACTTCCGGGCGATGACCGATTATCTCGCGGGAGATCGCCGGTTCTCAAGCATCCGTGGCTCGCGCAAGGGTATCATATTCGCCTGGACAAAGAAGGAGTACAGCAACCTCGCCCGGGCGCGCGATGCCGGGGTTCCGGTTCCCGAGCCCCTGGCCTTCGATAGAAACATCCTCCTTATGGAGTTCCTCGGCGAGGAGGAGGCACCGTACCCCCAGCTCCGTCTCGCGGAGGTGGACGATTACGATGCGGCATACCGGGATATACTCGATTACATGAAGCGGCTCTACCAGGACGCACGCCTGGTCCATGCTGATCTCTCCGAATACAATATCCTCTACCACGAGAAACCCTACCTGATAGATATGGGGCAGGCGGTCACCCTGGATCACCCCCGGGCGCTCGCGTTCCTGATCCGGGATATAAAGAATATCAACCGATACTTCTCCCGCTACTGTGACGTTCTGGATGAGCAGGAGATCGCACAAACAATCACCGGTATCAAGCACCGGGAACCCTGAAGGAGGATACAACCATGACAAAGCAGGAGATGAAAGTTTCAACAGCCAGGATCGGCGTGGTCATCGGCAAGAACGGGTCTACGAAACATGAGATCGAAGAGAAGACTGGCATATCTCTCATGATCGACAGCAACGAGGGGACGGTGGTGATCGAGGGGGAGGATCCGATCGCTGTCATGACCGGAGCGAGCGTCGTCCAGGCGATCAACCGTGGATTCTCACCGGAGCGGGCGTTCCGACTGCTCGAGGATGAGGATATGATGCTCGATGTCATCAACCTCGCCGACCTCGCGGATACCGCCCGACACCTTGAGCGACTCAGGGGCCGGATCATAGGCAAGGCAGGGACTTCCCGTGCCCAGATTGAGGATATGACCGGCACCGAGATATCGGTGTACGGAAAGACCGTCGCGATCATCGGCCTCCCGGAGAAGAACGAGATCGCGAGGAAAGCGGTGGAGATGCTGATCCAGGGAGTACCCCACGAGAACGTCTATTCGTTCCTCGACCGGAAACGAAAGGAAGCGAAACAGAATATGCTGGAGTACTACTCATGATGGATGGGGGCGACCGCTCTCAGCCACTCATCAACCATCGGTGACACCGGTACACATTTTGTAGCGTGACGGTGATGCTGATACATAATTTGTATTATAACGGTGGTGCTGATACACAATCTCCTGTATTACAGTGATATTGATGCATAATTTGCAGTGGAAATGAAGGGGTATCGATGGATATAGATGACATACCGATCCCGCCGGATCTCGCGGCAGCCTACACCGGGCGAGGTATCACAGAACTCTACCCGCCACAGGCTGATTGCGTCAAAGCGGGGCTTTTTCAGGGGAAAAACCTCCTCATCGCAATACCGACAGCGAGCGGAAAGACCCTTGTCGCCGAGATGGCCATGCACAACCATGTCCGGTGGGGGGGCAAGTGTCTCTACATCGTCCCCCTGCGGGCGCTTGCGAGCGAGAAGTACGAGGAGTTCTCCGGGAAGGGCCTCCGCGTCGGCATAGCGACCGGCGACCTCGACCGACGGGACGACTACCTCGGGCGAAACGATATCATCGTTGCGACGAGCGAGAAGGTGGACTCGCTCCTGCGAAACAGGGCACCGTGGCTCTCGGAGATCACCCTGCTCGTCCTCGATGAGATCCACCTCATCGACGACCCCTCCCGGGGGGCGACGATCGAGATGGTGATAGCAAAGCTCCGGCACAAGAACCCCGATATGCAGATCATCGGTCTCTCAGCCACGATCGGCAACCCCGGAGACCTGGCCGGATGGCTCGATGCCGCGCTCGTGGAGAGCGACTGGCGGCCGGTCGACCTCCGGGAGGGGGTCTTCTTCCAGGATGAGATCCAGTTCGCCGACCATGACCGGGGGGTCGTGCGCCAGAGCAAGTACGAAGATCTCGACCTCGTCCTCGATACGGTCGAGGAGGGGGGGCAGTGCCTGGTCTTCGTGAGTTCCCGCAGGAACGCCGAAGCATTTGCAAAACGTGCCGCCTCCGGTCTGAAACTCACAAGTCCGACCCTTGCCGGCTACGCGGATAAGATCCGGTCGAGCGCCTCGACCGATATGGGAAAGACCCTTGCCGCCTGCGTGGCACAGGGGGCGGCGTTCCACCACGCGGGGCTCGCGCGGGAGGAGCGCCAGATCGTTGAGGCGGGGTTCCGGGAGGGGGAGATCAAGGTCATCTCCTCGACCCCGACGCTCGCCGCGGGTTTAAACCTCCCCGCCCGGCGGGTGATCGTCCGCGACTACCTCAGGTTCAACGCCGGCGAAGGAATGGTACCGATCCCGGTCCGGGAGTACCGGCAGATGGCGGGGCGGGCGGGCCGGCCGCACCTCGACCCCTACGGCGAGGCGGTCCTGATAGCGAAGTCGGAGGATATGGTAAACGAGCTCTTCGACTGCTACATCGAGGCGCCGGCCGAGGATGTCAGGAGCCAGTGTGCGAACGAGGCGATCCTCTGCACGCACATCCTCTCCCTCATCGCGACCGGGTTTGCCCGGGAACACAAAGAATTGCTCAAATTTATGGACAAAACGTTCTACGCTCACTCCGGGGAGAACCCCCGTGCGCTCGCGCGCGCGGTCGACCGGGTGCTCGGGTTCCTCTGGGAGGCCGAGATGATCACCGAGGTCGGGGAGTGGCTTGAAGCGACCGAGTACGGGTCGCTCGTCTCCCGACTCTACATAAACCCCATGAGCGCCGAGCTCATCGTATCGGTGATGAGCCGGCAGGAGGAGTATAGCGATATCGGTCTTCTGCAGCTCCTCTGTTCGACACCCGATATGCTGACGCTCTACGTCAGGAAGAACGACATCTACATGCTGGACCAGTTCCTCACCGAACATCTGGACGAGCTCTGGGCAGAGATCCCCTGGGATGCAGGCGAGGAGTTCGAACGGAGCCTCAAGACCGCGCTCCTCCTCAACGACTGGGCGGATGAGGTGGGTGAGGATGCCATATGCGAGCGCTACAACGTCGGACCGGGCGACATCTACGGAGCGGTTGACAGCGTCGCCTGGCTGGTCCACGCGAGCCACCATCTCGCCCGGCTCTTTGCGCCGCACTTGAAGGAACCGATCGGGGAGATGGAACTCCGGGTCAAGCACGGTATCAGAAAGGAGCTCCTGCCCCTCATCAGGCTCCGCGGGATCGGGCGGGTCAGGGCCCGCCGGCTCTTCAACAATAACCTCGGAACGCTTGAGGCGCTGCGCGCGGCCGGACCGGAGAAGGTCGGAAGGGTCATCGGCCAGAAGATCGCCGCACAGGTCTTTGAGCAGCTCGAAGGGGCACAGACCGAGATCGTAGATGCCGGTGAAGAGCAGTCGACCCTCTTCCGGTTCGGGGGAGGGGGGAGTAAGGGATCCTGAATGCCGCGAGAGAGGGGGAGGGACGGGGTGCCACAAGAGAACGCGAGAACCGGGGCGCCGCGAGAGGATGAGGGGGACGGGGGACCACGAGAGGATGTGAGAGGGGCAGAATACGATATCTTCCAGGCGGTCTTCGTGGTCGACGATAACGCAAAATTTCTCAGGGAGGTCCGCCGGATCGCCGACGAATACGATACCCACATCATCTTCTTTGACGCCGACCGCCTGGCCGGGCGCGACCACGTGACGGCGGCGCTCCGGCATGCGCGGCGGTCATGGGCCGGCGGGGATCCGATAGCAAACTCGTTTGAGATGGAGGCGCTCCTCTACGCTGCGGGAACAAGGCAGTGCCAGGTGGCGGCGTTCTTCGGCATCCACCCGGGGGAGAACCGGGCTTACGTTGTTCTCTCTCCGCCGGCGCCGGGTGTCCTGGAGCGCCTCGAAGAGCTCGTGACACTCGTCGATGAGGACTGGGAGGAGATCTCCCCCGAAAAGCGGGAGCGCCTCGCAGAACTCTTCGGCATCACGCCCGAAGAGATCTCCGTGGTCGGGGAGGAGCGGTTCCGCGACCTCGTGCTCGAACGGGTCGCACTCCTCGACGTCTACCGCTGATGCGCCGATGCGTGGGTGAGGATATGCCGGATCTCGGGGATGATGATATCCCGGGCGGCGAGCATGACCGCCTTCGTGGACCCGGGTATGCAGAAGACCGCCCGCCCATCGATGACACCGGCGATCGCCCCTGAGAGGATGGCGGCGGTCCCGATCTCCTCATAGCTCTTCAGTCGGAAGAGCTCGCCGAATCCTGCGATCTCCTTCTCAAGGAGCGGTGCGACCGCTTCGATAGTGCGATCATCGCGGGTGAGCCCGGTGCCGCCGGTGAATATGATACAGTTCGCACGCGAGAGGGCGACGTAGACCTCGGATCGGATCCGGTCCAGGTCGTCGGGGATGATGCTGTAGTGAGTGACCTCGATCCCGGCGCCGGCGAGGAGGTCGATAATCGCCCTGCCGCTGGTATCGGTATCGGGCTGCCGGCTGGATGAGATGGTTACGACAGCGCCGGTCACGGTGATGGGTTTGAGATGGTTGCTCTCCATGGTAGTACCCTATTGAAGCCACGCATTTTACTTCTTTGCTATTTCTGGAGGGAGGGAGGAAGGGGGACCCCTTTGTTTCGACTGGAACTTAGAGGGGGTCCGGGCTCTGAAGGGGGGAGGAGAGAGAGAGGGGAGAGAGGAGAAGGACAAAGAGAGGGAGAGAGAGAGGGGAGAGAGGAGAAGGACAAAGGGGAAGACTATGCAGACTAAGTCTCTGGACCTCACTCAAATCTCCAGTATATCTCTTATTTTGATCCTTCGCTGTGACTGCTCCTGAATTCCAGCTTAGTTCTGACATATTTCCTCTTTTAATCTCTGTTTCCAATCTATTTCCTGCCCTTTCCGCCTCCGATTATACTTCTTTGCACTTTTCCATGCTTTCTGGTCTTTCTCCTAATTTTCGGT
>JAAYND010000296.1 GCA_012521035.1 Methanomicrobiales archaeon | reverse complement strand
TGGGATCCGGTGAGGATGAACTGTCCCGGCCTCTGGTGCTCATCAAGGACTCCCTGGAGGTATGAGAAGAGTTCCGGGACTCTCTGGACCTCATCAAGAATCGCCCCGGATGTTTCGTACTGCGCAATGAAACCGCGTGGATCCTCCTCGGCAAAGGCCCGGGTGTCGGGATCTTCCAGTAAGACATAGGGCAACTGCGGGAATACCGAACGGACGAGCGTCGTCTTCCCCGACTGGCGGGGGCCGATCACGGATACTGCCGGAAATCCGAGGGCAAGCGACCGGATCTTCGCCTCCGCCTCGCGTGGGATCATCGCCGGCGGTCTGCTGGACATATTGTAACTAGGATTTACAATTTGTCCATATAAATATGACCCTGCACGGAGTACCTACCCGGGAGCGACCGGCAAAGGGATCCACCTCCCCCAGACTCTGTCAGTTCGACTCGTAACTCTGCAAGATCAGGGGTTTTGCCTTTTCCAGGTCCTCATCGGAACGGATCAGGATCTCAAGATCCCCGGTACCATAATGGCCGATCTCCCGCACATCCCGGGTGAACCCCGGTTCCAGCTCAATCGTATCGGGGTCGACCTTCACCCAGACGAGGATCTCCCGTTTCTGGATGCTTATGGTCATGCAGGCAAAGTTCTTGATCCGCTTGAATGCTATGTAGAACTTGAGCACCCGGGTCTGGACATCATCGCCAAGGGCCTCGATGAAGGCCTGAAGCGCCTCAACACGATCCTGCAGGACAACATCCGAGCGTTCGAGGTTCTCAGAGAACGACGGTGCAGTGCGGGCCGGCCTCACCTCGCTTGAGGTTGTAGCGGAACCCGGGGTTGTAGCAGTGCTCCGGGCAGCAGTCGCGTTCACAAGTTCAAACAACAGGAGATCGTCGCCGAACTTCCGGTAGCGGATGAGCTCAATGTTCCGGTTGATCTGCTGGACGGCGTGGGTATCGTACTTCGTGAAGTCGCCGGCGATGCAGAGGAGCCGGGGGTTACTCCAGTCCAGCCGCTCCTCGTAGTCCTCCCCCAGCCTCTTGAGAACCATCAGCTCGAACTCGGCCTTGTGGTCGAGGAGCCAGTCGAGGTAGTAGAGCCCCTGGTTGATGATGTTCTCGTTGATGGCACGCTTGTACTCGATGATGACCGGAAATCCGTTCTCATCGATGCCCAGGGTATCGATACGACCGCCGTGCGTCTTCCCGGTCGAGTACTCGCTCTCAAGAAATGTTACCCCGAGGATGGACTCCAGGTTCTTCTCGATGTAGATCTGGAGGGACTTTTCGAGTGCAACTGAAGAACTTTTGAGCTCACGCGCCTCCGGTCCATCGGTGCGGAAGATACGGATATCTGCCATCGACTTACTCCCGCAGGTACCGCCCCCCAACCGGGACGAACCGCTCCGGCTTCTTCACACGGTCGTACTCCCGGATATCCTCAAGCTCGAGCGCCATCCAGGGGCGCTTCCTCACCTCGCCCTTCCTGACCCGGACCCCCTGCCACCGGCCCTGGCTCTCGACGTAGGCCTCCACCTCCTCCCGGGTGAGAAAGATCGCATCCCCGAAGGTTGCGAAGAAGGAGAAAGGGTCGTCGTCGATGACGATCCGCCTGATCGTCGCCTCCCCGGCGTAGCCGGTATCCTCCCGGGACTGGTAGAAGACGAGTTTCATGCCGCTCC
>JAAYND010000295.1 GCA_012521035.1 Methanomicrobiales archaeon | reverse complement strand
CCGATCTCCGGGGAAGACGCATCATACACCGGGCGCGAGAACGCGGTGCGGGTGACCCGGTGGGTGCAGTTGCCAGGGAGCACATACCCTCCATCCGGTATGCCTTCAGATATGCAACGATCAGATCCGCAAGCTGTCCTCGTGGAGGTGCTTCTGTGGCGCGCCTGAACGAAGAAGGCCAGTGGATCGTGCTGATGGGGCTCCTCGTCGCCGTGGCGCTCTTCTTCCTCGCGGTGATCGTCAACCAGTCGGCGCTCGTCGGGCAGACGACCGCAGAGGGGGTGCTTGAGTTCTCGAAGAACGATATCAGGGATCTCCGGGAGGCGGTGTTTGATTATATTGATGCCTATGAGAAGGACGCCGCAGCAAGTGAAGCAATTCCTGAAGACATCGTCGCAATCTCCCTCGAACGGAAGAACGCTGTGGTCAGTTTCTCGGTTGACGGACCACAGGATATCCTGGGGCACGAGATGCGCCCGGTGACCATCCACTACAACAACGGGGTGACGGTATACGATGAGACCACGTATCACTGAACCGATGAACGAGGAGGGTGTCACCCGACTCATGGAGTACATCATCATCACCGGCGTACTGCTCCTGCTGATGGTCATCATGATGTTCACCGTGAACGCCACACTCATGGAGGGACCGGCAGACAAACTCCGTTACCATGCCTTCGTGGATATCGGGAACGGGATCAGCACCCGGATCGTCGATCTCTACGTCATCTCTCCGGCAAACGGGACCATCACAACCAGACTTGACATTCCGGGCGACGTCGCGGGGAGAGTGTACTTCGTTGAAGCCGAACTTAAAGGCGCTGACCAGGTCATCCAGGTTCAGGCCGGCAATATCCGGAGCAGAATCGCCATTGCCGGCATTGGAGCGACGAAAGGGGTGACCGGCAACGCCACCAGCGCAGGATGGAACATGATCCAGTATGATTCAGAAGGGTTTTATGATGGATGACAGGGCAGTCTCAGAGGCGATCGGATTCATCCTGATCCTGGGGCTCGTGCTCACCGGTATCGGCCTCGTCACACTCTATGGCTACCCGGTACTCGCAAAAGAACAGAGCAGCACCGACATGAAGAACATGGAGCGGGCGATGATCGTTATCCAGAACGACATGAAGAGCCTCTGCTACAAGAACGTGCCCTACAAGGAGTCAACACTCCAGGTGAGCGGAGGAACGCTGGAGGTGATCGACGCCGACGATTATGGGAGTTCCATGAACATCTCATATAACACCGGGTCTGATACCGGGTATCTGGTCTACCCCCTGGGTGCATTGACCTATCGATCTGACCGCAGCAACGAGGTGATCACCCTCGAGAACGGCGCGGTAATAACACGCCAGGATGGACAGGCGGGTTCGGCTATGCTCGCCGAGCCACGGTGGTTCTATGACGAACCCACAAAGACGTTCGTCATCTACATCATGAACGTCATCGCCGATGACCGTATGGCAAAGTCGGGGATGGCGACGGTGAGGATGAGCCTGGAGAAAGCGAGCACCCGGCCACACGAGCCCGAGCCGCCCGGCGGCCCTGTGACGGTGACTGTCACGTACACAGCAGACACTAAAAACGATCATTCCACTGCCTGGAAGAACTATCTCACCGGCCCGACAGTCGGGATGGAGAGGAAAGGCGGCGCCGAGAACACCTACGAGATATCAGGCGTGAGTAAACTCGTAATAAAGGAGTACAATATCAAAATCCTCGGCATCTAACCATTCTCTAGCCGGCACACGATCGGGGGAGAGGGCGACCGCTTTCTCCCTCCCGGCTCTCCGGCGCCCTGGATTGCCAGGATAGCCACTCTGATACCGGCGCACCCCGGGTGCCGGGGATACCCGCTGCCTGCCGATCGTCTCCCGGTTCGATCCGGCTCACCGTGAAAAAAGTATCGTCAAAAAATTAGAGATACCGGTTCCTCCGGAGCCACTCCACCTGGGGCCTCGTGTAGCGGTATATGATATCACATTTTTCATCCTGGAAACTCCAGGGGACAACGATCAGGATATCCCCCTCCCGGATCCAGACCTTCTTCTTGATCTTGCCCTTGATCCGTCCGATGCGGGTCACCCCGTCGAAACAGCGGACCTTGATGTGGTTTGCGCCCAGCATCAGTTCGGCGCTTCCAAACATCTCCCGGTTCCTCTTGTTCGGCAGGCGCACACGGATAATCTCCTCTCCCTCATCCCCTCCTTTGGGCTCGGGTTTACGCTTGGTAGGCTCGGTCAGTTCATCAACCCCATCTTCCAGAATGCGGTTTTTCCGTGCGTCCTATTTATAGGAGTTCTAGTTTATCAAATATTCTCCCGGGGTAAGGACCCGGCCACAAAAGCCGACGGTCTTACTTTTGTTGACCTCGCTCTCGCCCGACCGACGGGAACAGAAACTCCGGCGGCCAGTTCCTCTTCCCGGTCATCGACCGGTTGAACGACCACGGTATCATCGAGATACGAACGGGACACTGACCTACTACATCTCCCGTGGGGTCTGCGGTTCAAACCTGGCCGGGATGGATCTCCGGTTCAACTGCCGGCCCGGGTTCGTCCTGATCAACCCGGCCGAAGAGCAGGTCCGGGGTATCAGCCCGATCGTCACGGCTCAAGGATGCCACGCGCCCGGTCGGCGATCATGAGCACCTTCTGGAGGGGGACGCCTGTGGCACGCGATATGGTTGAGGCATCGCCGTAGGCGACCTGTTTTGCCATGAGGTATCCGGCGGCGGCCAGCTTTGCAACGGTCGCGGCATTCACCCCGGCGACGATGGTGATCGGGTAGGACTGTGTCTGCTGGATGATCGACTTCAGGTTCCGCTCCTCGGGGTAGTCCCACCCGAT
>JAAYND010000294.1 GCA_012521035.1 Methanomicrobiales archaeon | reverse complement strand
GGGCCACAGGTAGCCGTAGATACCCGCGATGTCTGGAATCACCTCAAACCTACCGGGAATGAAGTGGCGATCCAGAGCACCCCTGTCGGATTAACGCCGCTGATGGCGGTATCCCAGCAATTCCTGGTGGTGGAGATGGGGGGGAAGGAGGCCCGGCAGTTGCCACCCGCAGATCAGGCACTGAAGGCGGACTTCAGGGCTGAACCCCTTACGGGGCCGGCCCCTCTCTCAGTGCGTTTCCGGGATCTCTCGGAGGGTGATCCTCATATCTGGGAGTGGGATTTCGGGGATAGCGGGACTGCCGAGAATACCACACAAAACCCCTATCACGTGTACCGGACTCCCGGCAACTATACCGTCACGCTCACCGTGAAGAATTCGACGGCGGAGCACACGGAGCGGAAAGAGGGGTATATCCTTGTAGAGAACGCGACCGTGAGGCATGCAGGGCGGGATGCCTGGGTGCCGCTTGAAGACCAGGTGATCGATGAGGCAACCCGGACCATATCCGGATGGACACGAAGATTCAGCATTTTTGCTCCTATAACGGTGCCAGGGGCATCTGCTAACTCGACCTCTGCTGATACTGGGGCCGGGGAGAACGGTACCACAGTGACCCCTGAGAGTAACAGTACGATCGACCCCCTGGAGACGATCGAGGATGTCCGGGACAGGATCGATCAGTCGACCGGCGTGGTAGGCGAGACGATCGTCATCACCTGTGGGGATGCCGCCGAATTCACCATCCCCGAGGGGACGGTGGCGATGGTGAATGGCCGGCCGATCACCAGGCTCTCTGCCTCTCAGGCCTTCGCCGATGATATCCCGGACCTCCCTCCCGGCACTCACATCACTGCAAGAGAGAAGGTGTTCCTCTTCGAACCGGAGGGGGCGGTATTCAGCCCCCCCATTCTGGTCAGCATCTCATTCACCGAGGAGGAATGGGCGCTCCTCTTTGGAGAGAACGATACCACGATCCAGCGCTTCGAGAAGGTGATAAAGGAGGACGGCGCCCCGGTGAAGAATGAGTCGAGTCTTCCCCCCGAGGGGGGAGAGCCACGCACCCCTGATGCATCGACCTCTCTTGAGGTTCTCCTTATCTCCGCCCTGTTATGCGTGCTCGGTGCCAGCAGCCTCTGGATGGGGTTCCGGGTCATGCCGGCAAACCGCGCCTATGCAGGAGTCGGGGCGGCCCTCCTCCTGATCGCGATCGGCCTGATAGCGGTTCACGCGGCCGGGTTTATCAGTGGCGGTCCCGGCCCGGCAGATCTGGATCCGGGTGGTTTCAGTGTGAGTCCGGTCATCGAGAGGATCGAGGATCTCAACACTGCCAATGATATCCCGGATTATCCAGAGGGTTTTACTGCACGGAACGGACTGCTCGTTATGTACAATGGCAGAGGAGGCGTCCCCATATCCTCCCTGGAGGTGGAGCTGATCTCGGGGAGGCAACGGGTAGGCCTCACACCGTCAAGCACCCCCCCGGACAATCCGCGACTGAACGCAGGGATCACTACCTACTTTGAGGAGGTCGGGAACGGTGACGGGATCATCTCTTCCGGGGAATGGCTCATGGTCTACGCCGACGGGTGCCTGATCCGTGAGGTCTCCGGCCTGAAGAAGGAGTGCCTGGTCTGGAGACCCGATACATCCTCAGACCCTCTCACGGTGGCCACAGGAGATATCCTCCAGTACCGCCTTCTTCTCCTCCCGGCAAGAGAGGAGATCGCCTCCGGGGAGTTGCGTCTCTCTCTCGGATCGTCCGATCCTTCGGAGATTGAGGCGACCCCCTCCAGCACGTTCACAGTACCGGAGGATCTCCTCACGGTGGTGACACCGTTCATCTACACGGATCTGACGCAAAGCAACGAGATATCGATCTGCCCGAGGTCTGCGGCGACCCGGTCGTCTTTCTGGTACAGGGTCGACGGAGAGACAATCAGCGTAACGGCACCGGAAGGAAAGACCCATCTCGTTGTCCACATGCGCATAACCCATCGTGGCAACCTCGACGGGGTGAACTACACCATCGAAACGCCGGCGCTCCCGGCGTTCACGCTCCATGGAGAAGGAGGAGAGTTCATGCCTCTCCATATCCCGGCAAACGCCTCGACCTCGTTTGGGGAGGTATACACGCAGAAGACACTCGACAGAAAGGAATCACACGATGGTTCGATCCTGTTTGAGATTCCGGATATGATGTGCCAGTCTGATATCTATCTCTCGGTTGATATCGGGTCTGTCCCGGAGCGTCCTGTATGGGTACTTGGTTAGGGCGGGGAGGGGGCTCTTGGTGAAATGCTCATGGGGCGTGGCCTCATGCCGCATGCATGGAACAGGCTGCTCTCCGGGGGCAGTGGACCGGGGGCGAACCTCATCCCACAAAATCCCGGCACAGAACACAGGGGAACAGGGCAGCTCCCCCATTACCAGATCCAGGGAGTGTTCATGAAGAAGGCAGCATACGCATCATCAGGGGATCCCGGGCCATGTGGCCGGCTCCTCTGGATGCGACGCCTTTCCCCCTGCTGATACAGGAGTCGATCGCCGCACGGGAGGTGCGGTTACCCCTCCCGAACAAGAGATAGATGATTCCATGAGAAGACGCACCATATTTCTGATCACACTGATTCTGATCCTGCTCTGCGGGGCGCCCTGCAGTGCCGTATATAACTTCGGTGGGATTCCTTTAGAGATCACAGCCCAGGGAGAGGTTCCTGGAAGGATGCATACCTACGGCGTATACGGGCTTGATGACCCCCCCTTTACACTCACGTTTGAGATAGACGGGGGGGTGCAGTGGGCCCGGACCTATGTCGGTGTCTGGGGAGGGACCCCCAGGTACACCGGGTGGACGGACCTGACCGTGAACGGCAGGGCACTCCCCCGGATCAGGCTCTACGGAAGCGACGATAAGAGCGAGAATGTCTACATCACCGGATATGGTGTCTACTGGGTGGCCTATGATACAACCTCACTGCTCACTTCCGGCAGGAACACCATCATCGCAGATAGCAGCAGGTTTGAGCCGGACAACAAGCTGGACGGTCGCATCTATTCGGTGGTGACCCTGGCCGCAGTATCGGACGCTTCAGGCATAACCACGCAGTACTGGGTGGCAGAGGGGAACCAGAACCTCCACGGGGAGGGGTGGGGAACCGGGTCACACAGCACCACGCTTGATGAATGCTCGGTCACCTTCCCTGCGAGCGACATCCGGGGTGTTCAGGCAGCCAACCTCACCATCAAACTCCTGACATCGACCCGGGGCGAGCCGAGCTACGTTCAGTTCAACTCCCATGACCTGGGGCCGGATGTGGACTACCCCGGGTATCCCGCAGGGGTCAAGGACATAGCTGACGAGACATCCTTCAATGCCGGGTACTACAACCCCATCAAGTCCCGGTACGTCGATATCGAGGTCTTCGATGTGCTCTCGCTCCTGAAGAAGGGTGATAACGTTGTCACATTCCAGCGGGGGCGTGATCTCGACGGAGACGGCATCATATCGGCCGCGGCGAATCCGCCGGAAGGCGAGCACTATCTCCATCCGGTTCTGGCGATGCTTACCCTGGAGAGACCACGCGCAGGTGCCACAGGGCCCGACCTGATGCTGGATACGATCGAGGTGAAGGGTGCCTTGGCGGGGGAGGAGGGAGTGATCACACTGACGATCAGGAATCTCGGGGTGCTGCCGTCTGTTCCGGCCGATGTACGGGTCAGGGTCAACGGCGCTCTCCTTGAGGCCAGGCGGGTCACGATCGACCGGAGCGGGATTCAACAGGTATCGATCCCCTGGAACCCTGAGAAGGGGGTCTACACCATCCAGGGGGAGGTGGATATACCCGGAGATCTGAACCCGTTAAATAACAAAAAAGAGAAGGAGGTCACTGTAGGTACTGTTCCTGATCTCGCAGTCTCGATCGAAGACCCCTACCGGCCGGGGGATGCGGTCCAGCAGGGCAGTGCAACCCTCCAGGTGCTCGTCATCGGGGCGGCACTGGCACTGGCGCTCCTGCTGTTTGCAAGACGGCCCCCCGGGCGATACCAGAAGATACTTCCACTCCTCCTCTGCGCGATGGTCCTGGTATCCCTGCTCCCTCCCGCGGTAGTGCCGGCGGCCGCGCAGGGTACCTCACAGGTCTACCTCCTCCCGGTTACGGTGACCAACCTGGGGGGGAGCGATGCCTCCTCGTTCATACTCTCGGTATACCTGGATGGAGAGAAGGTTATGAACAAGGATTACCCGGAGGGTCTGAAGGCCGGCGGGTCTGAGAGGTCAGAGCTGCCGATCTACGCCTCGCCGGGTTCTCATACCGTGAAGGTTGTGGTCGACGAAGATGGACTGTTGAAAGACTCCGACCGTAGCAACAATGTTGCAGAGGGCACGTATGTCTTCTCATAGCCGGCGGCTCATCCTCGCCGTCCTGTGTATGGGGATGATCATCTCCACAGCGGGCGCCACCTATGCAGGAGACCGCCCCCTTGTGGATGTATATCATGATGAAGGCCATCTGCAGTATCTCTACACGATCGGCGACAGCATCTATCGAGGGGGTATTGGGAGCGACGAGACCTACACAGTCTCATTCTCTCTCGACCTCCCTCCCGGTGCCGATATCCGGTTCCAGCGGCTGTACCTCTACTGGGCCTGGAGTAACTTCAATCAGAAGCCATTCTATCCCCTCTACAACCTCTCCGACTCACGGGATCCTTTCTCTGATCTGGAGCGCTCTGCACGCTACGTGGACAGCAAGGGCGTGGTAGGAACCTATGACTTCTACTCAGGTACCGATTCCTATCTCTTCCCGCCCCTGCACCCGGGCGAGAACAACTTTACCATCACGCTTCTCCAGTCAGGGCCTCCTGAGAGTTCGGTGGCAATCTTTGGTATGGCAGTTCTGGTGATCTATGAGGATGCTGGAGAACCCCGGCAGTTGATCTGGGTCAAGGAAGGGTGTGACATTCTCTTCTCGAGTTTTGGTATATCCCCGGATATGGCTTCCAGCGAGATGATCTTTGAGGGGACGCTTCCCTCTGATGAGATCGCGGGGGCGGAACTCTTCCTGGTTGCTCCGTCTGGAGGGTACTCGCGGGACCGCGATTTCGAGATCAACAGCCTCCGTGTCAACCGGGTCGATGAAGAGCGAACCCCCCTCCTGATGCGCACCATCTTCTCCCTGCTCTTCCCGAATTACCAGGGCAAGGAATGGTTTGATATCTTCGTCCTCGATTCCCCGACCCAGATGGGGTTTGAGAAGCGGGAGATCAAACCGTATCTCAGGAGGGAGAATAACAGGGTCGTCGTCCGTGACCAGGGAGATTACCTCCAGCTTACAAACGCGATCCTGGCAGTCCAGATCGCAGGAGACGAGATATGACAGCAGGTATACGAACAGAGTCTCTGACCAGGAGGTTTGAGAACGGGGTCACCGCACTCCGCGATGTCTCAGTCACTATCACCCCTGGAGAGTTCGTGGCTCTCATAGGGAGGAGCGGGAGCGGAAAGAGCACCCTCATGAACATACTGGGGGGGCTTGACGCTCCCACCGGAGGATCTGTGTACTTTGATGATGAGAAGATCGATTATGCAAACCGGAAGAGGCTGATCCATCTCAGGAGAAAGGAGGTGGGGTTTGTCTTCCAGCAGTTCAACCTGATCCCGACCATCACCGCGATCGAGAATGTCGCATACCCCCTGCTCTTTAACTACATGCCCTGGAAGGAGCGGGAGCAGCAGGCGCTACGCCTTCTGACCCTGGTCGGCCTTGAAGATCGGGCCGATCATCTCCCCCATGAACTCTCAGGCGGGGAGCAGCAGAGGGTGGCGATTGCACGGGCGCTCGTGGGCGGCCCTCATATCGTCCTCGCTGATGAACCGACAGGAAACCTTGATTCAAAGAGCAGCGCCGGGATATACAGGTTGATGCGCACGATCAATCATGAGCAGCATGTCACCTTCCTTGTCGTGACCCATGAGCGTGAACTGGCATCCTACTGCGATAGAACCATCGAACTCCGGGATGGGATGGTGGTGGCATGATCGCCCGGGAGGTTGAGTTCCTGAGGTTATCTGCACGCCAGCTCAGCAGCAAACGCCTCCGTGTGGCGCTCACGGTCATCGGGATCGCGATCGGGGTGGCGGCGATCATCGGGGTCGTCGCGCTCGGCGAGGGGATCCGCTACCAGGCTATCGAGACGGTCAGGGCGCAGTCAGACCTCACCCTCATCGAGGTCTACCCGCAGGTCGATCGAGAGGTGACCCAGCTCATCACCCGAACGCGCGTCGATCAACTCCGCTCAATTCCCCATGTGACTGCCGCAGCTCCAGCATTCTCCGATTCGTATGCCACGAAGAAACAGACGTTTCTCCAGATCCTTGCGGTGAGGGCTGATGAGATCGATGAGGTGCTACGCCTCAGGTATACAGGTGGGGGGGTATTCTCTCCCGGGGCAAATGAGGTGGTTGTGGGCGCTGATCTCGGGACGATGCTCCAGCGAAACGAGGGGATTCGGATGGGAGATCCGTTCATCGCCATGGTGCGGGAGTATGATGAGCAGGGGATGCCCGGCGATAAAGAGGTGACGCTTGTGATCACGGGAGCCCTGGGGAGTCGGGATGACAGGTTTGACCGAATGATGCTCATCGATATGGAGAGCGCAGCGGCGATCCGGGGGAGCGAGCAGGGCTATGATACGGTCTTTGTAAGGGTTGATGACCCCGACCGGGTTTTCTCTGTTGTGGATCGTATCACCGGCCAGGGGCTTGAAGCCTCGGGTGCATTTGAGCAGATACGGGCGGTCAACCAGTTCATGGACGCTGTTATGATCGTCTTTATGATCTTCGCCCTCTTTGCGCTGGTGGTGGGGGGGATGATGATCACAACCACCATGACAACCTCGGTCTATGAGCGGACGAGGGAGATCGGGATCACCATGGCCATCGGGGCCTCAGAGAACGATGTGATCCGGCTTGTACTCTACGAGTGCCTGCTGATCGGGATCGTCGGGGGGATCCTGGGCGGTATATTTGGTGCTCTCTTCACATCGGTGATGAATGTGGCCGGCCGACCGTTCATAATCGCGCGGCTCGGCCCGGAGTTCTCCAGTATATTTGGAAACGAGATCGCGAAGCTCTCCCCGGGCCTGATCCTTGCCGGACTCGGGATCGCGGTTATCTTCTCACTTGTTGCCGGTATATACCCTGCCCGGAAGGCGACCCGGATGAACCCGGTCGAGGCGATCAGGGGGTTTGCGTGAGGGATCCGGGTATCTCAGGCGTTTGACCTCTGCGGGATGGTGGATTTTCACTCCGCATCCTGCACCTCTTTACAATCTACAGAATATCGTGCGGGCCGGGGGATTCGGGCGACGACGGACCCGAGTCCGGTGGAGTTACAATTATTCATAAACAATATATAATATGTTGAATTAAATTAGACGATTTTTTTCAAAAGTGTTATTAAGTGAGAGGCTAAGTGTCATTGTAACTATCGTTACGCTCATCACAACGTGGCGTACCGGGAGTCGATGGAAGATATGAAAGGAAAATTAAAATTGATGGATAGCAGGATTAGAACAGGATATGTCCCCGTAACGATCGCTCTGGTGATGCTCCTCCTCTTTGTCACGCCGGTTATGGCGGATGACTGGGTGGGCGGCATCCCGCTTGAGACCATTAAGAGCGGTGTTGTCTCGGGCGGACTGTACCATGATGCCGTGTTCGGGTTCAATTACACGGGGCCCAACGGAACCATCACTGACGACGGGAATACCGTCGAGAAGGTGTTTACACTGCCCTCCCATACAGAGGTAAAGTGGGCCCGGCTCTATGTTGCCGCCTACTGCGGCAGTATGAAGGGCAACTATCAGGTAAATCTGGAGGTCAATTTTGATGGTGCTGGCGATGGCGCCTACGATAAAACCTGGAACGAACACCTGAACTCTGAATATGGGTATCCCGGCGAAGGGGGAGATGGTCCCGTTTATCTGGATAACGGCACCCGCGTCACGAGCGATTACCTCTACTGGTATGATGTGACAGATGTGATCGATAGCACGAGCGTGAAGACCCTGGTAAAGACTTCAAAGCCAGACGGATATACCGGGACGTTTGACGGTCGTATCAAGCTCGTAGCCCTTGTTATCGCCTATGAGGATGGGTCAACCGATCAGGTTCACTACTGGGTCAACCAGGGGCATGATGTATCGTCATACTATGATGAGGATTACAAGGGCAGGATCTCATTTGATACCTCTAAACTGAGCGGGGTTGATCCCGAGTCAGCAGATCTCACGATCTTCCATATGGCAAGTAAGAACGGGGATCTCTGGATAGGTGGCGAACCGGTCACCGGTACAGAGCCACAGGGGAGTTATTCCGGTTCGTACCAGTGGGATGTTCTCGATCAGATGCCTGGATCCAGCATTGACTTTGAGTACAGGTTCAATACAGATAAAGATGTAAATTTCTTTAAGATCCCGCTTGCCTTCCTGACCATCAAACAGGCCGAGAGAGATCTCCCTGATCTCACCATCGCCGGCCCCGTCAATCCAATACCTCCGACCGCGATCTTTGCCCGGGAGTCAAACCCCGTCAGGATCATTAACGTCAAGAACAACGGCCCGGGCGCCGCCACAAACATCCCGGTCGCTCTGTATGCAAGCGACGTCAGCACGACCGATCCGGTCAACACCACGACCATCGATGCACTCGCGAGCGGCGAACAGACCAACGTTATCATCGTCGATCCAACGATCCGGGACCACGAGGGGGGTAAGGTGATCTACACCGCTGTCGTCGACCCGGAGAACACCATCGACGAGGTCGATAAAACCAACAACAAGAAATCCAGTGTCGAAAAGCCTGTGCGCTACAATGGCTACAAGGGCAAAGGTATCTACTGGGAGGGTGGCAGCAACATCACCACGAAGCGGACCTACGACCTCCAGGGTGACATCGTATACGCTTCCCAGCCCGAGAGCGCCTATAAATCTATTGGCTGGACCGATCGGACCGAGATCTGGACCGGAACCGACCTCTCCATCCCGGCCGGTGCCACGATCGAGGATGCATGGCTTTATATCGTCTATAACTGGGACCAGACCGCCGAGGGCGTCCCGAGCGTGACGGTGACCTTCAACGACAAACCGCTCATACTCGACACCCCTTACACGGATAAGAGCAACTTCGGGGGCTATCCGAATCACAAATACGGGCTTTACCCGGCCGTCGATGTCACGGACCACTTTGTCCGGGATGGGGATAACACCCTAATCATGACCGCGAACGCCGAGAACAAGAACGCCCTCTACCCAAGCACCCTCGCGGTCGTCTACCGTGACCCGTCCGCGACCCGGAAACAGATCTTCATCAACGAGGAGTGTGACGTACTCGCGTACTCCGAATCTACATACGGAACCTCCCTGGAGGAGGCGACCGCCTACGTGCCCTTCTCCGATATGGAGATCGAGACCACGGGCGTCCAGAAGGCCACTCTCCACAGCTTCGCCGGCAGTGCCGGACCAGACGAGGGCAACCTCTTCTTCAACGGCGATACTGTGGAAACCAGTGCATGGCAGGGAACCGCCAACACCTGTGAGGCGCTCGTGGCCAACGTGACAGCCTATATCACCGCAACCGGAAATGAGGCTGCCGTCCAGAGCACCGATAGCGGGGGTATGTGTACCTACCACCAGTTCCTGGTCATCGAGTATTCCGACGAGACTGGCCTTCCCGATCTCACGGTCTCGACCCTCGCATCGAACAGTGGCGAAGTCTTCTCCGCCTCTAACAACACCTACACGGCGATGATCACGAACATCGGAACTGGTGATGCCGGTGCGTTCGACGTCGGGTTCAACGCAAGCAACGTAACCGGCACGGTCCCCGTCGCCGGGCTTGCCGCGGGCGCGGATATCACCATCACCTGGACCGACGAGACCATCCACAGCGCAGGCGACGTCGTGACGATCACCGTCACCACCGACCCAAAAGACAGCATCCGTGAGGCCGATGAGGAGAACAACCATAAATCCATCACAAAGACCGTCGTCCATAACGGCTACCGCGGCATGCGCTGGACCGATGGAGAGGACATCACAACCGCGGTGATTTATACCGTCCGCGGTGATCTTGTCTACTCTTCCGGCAACAGCACCTACCTCTCCGCCAGCACCTACCCGAACTGGACTGACTACGTCGTCACCTGGACAGCCGGCGACCTCGCGGTTCCCGCCGGCGCCACGATAGCAGGTGCCCGGCTCTACGTCCCCTACACCTGGGACAAGGGTCCGGTCTTCCCTGAAGATGTCACCCTGACCTTCAACAGCGAGACCGTTGACCGGTCTGCCTTCTACGAGGATGAGAAGATGTGGGGCTCCTCGTATCCCTACGGTATGACCGTCTACGATGTCACCGATATCTTCAGCCCTGAGGGCAACACCGCCCTGCTGACAAACACCTTCCCCGGTGGCGGGAACGTCTCAATCCGCGGGATGCTGCTTGCGGTCGTCTACGACGACGGCACCACCGCCCCGCATACGGTACTGATGAACGAGGGCTTCGATCTCCTCTACGGCGGCGCGGCGCAGTCGACCACCCCCGAACAGGCGACGGCGTATGCACCCTTCAACCTCAATGCGAAGGACGCTCTCAGCGCCCGCCTGGTCACCGTCGCCCCTGGCGCCGGACCGACAAAGGGCGACCTCATCTTCAACGATCGGGTCTGGACCCGCGTCTGGAACTACACCGGCACAACCCAGATCGGGGTTGACGACCGCGACGTGACCACGCTCCTTGGTGATGAGAACCTTGCCGGGTTCCGGAGCGATGCTGATTATATGGAGGCTGCCGCGGCATTCCTGGTCGTCGAGTATTCTGACGAGACTGGCCTTCCCGATCTCTCTGTCTCGGCTATCAAACCGAACGCAGGTGCCGGTGACAACATCTTCGCAAATGAGTTGAACACAATCTCTGTGACGGTGGAGAACCAGGGCACGGGCTCGGCCGGGGCATCCATACTCCTGGTTGATGTCGGCGGAACTGAGTACACCCGGCCAGTTGGCACACTCGCCCCCGGCGCAAATGAGACTGTCACCATCACGCACAATGTCTTGTATGCTCATGGTGCGGTTGTCAACGTGACCGCGACCGCGGACTC
>JAAYND010000037.1 GCA_012521035.1 Methanomicrobiales archaeon | reverse complement strand
TCATCCGGCTCCGCAGGAGGTACATGAAGAACGGTGCGCCAAAACAGGCAGTGATGATCCCGACCGGCATATCGCCGGCGAACGTCCTTGCGAGCGTATCAGACCAGAGGAGGAGGATCCCTCCTGCAAGCGCCGCTGCGGGGAGGAGGATGCGGTGGTCGGGCCCGACGATCAGGCGCATCACGTGCGGGGTGATCAGGCCGATGAACCCGATCGCCCCTGCGATCGAGACCGCGATCCCGGCCAGAAACGCGCTCACAAAGAGGAGGAGCTGCTTCAGGCGCTCGACGTTCACACCGAGGTGGATCGCATCCTCCTCCCCGAGCGATATGATGTTTATGTCGCGGGCGTAGAAGTAGATGACCAGGCACCCGACTGGTATGAGTATGGCTATGATGACGTCATCCCACGAGACATTCCAGAACCCGCCCATCAGCCAGAACATGATCTGGTGGAGGCTCCGCCCGGCGGTGTACATGAGAAATGAGAGGAACGCCGAGAGCAGCATCGAGAGGGCGACGCCGGAGAGGAGGAGCGTCTCTACCGGAACCTTCCCGCCCTGACGGGCGATGGTGTAGACGGTGAACGTGGCGGCAGTCGCTCCTATGAATGCGAAGATCGGTCGCCCTATCCCTGCGAAGAAGACGATCGAGAGCGTCGCCCCGAGCGCCCCGCCGGATGATGTGCCGATGATGTAGGGGTCGGCCATGGAGTTTCGGAACAGTCCCTGCATGGCGGTGCCGGCAACGGCGAGCGCACAGCCGACCAGCACCACGGCGATCACCCGTGGCAGCCTGACCTCCCAGAAGATCGTCCACGCATTGGGCAGCGCAAACAGGGAACTAAGAGACATGCTCGCCGGACCGATGGTGATCGAGCAGACCATGCTTGCAAGAAGTATACCGACGAGTGCCAGGACCGTAAGCGATGCTGTTCTCCGCATAGTGTATAGCAAAGTTAACTTTCTTTTATTAAAACCCATTTGGTTAACGGTGCGGCGCGCGTGGCCGGCCAGGCCTCCGGGAGGGCGGGATCCCTGCATGACCGCAAAACCCCCCGCGATGGCGCATAAACACACCCATATCAGATTGACGGAGAGAGGCCGTCCCGGCGGAGGGCGAACAGGATCTCCCTGCCTCGTCTGAACCTCACCCTCTCCGTGCTCCGCAACCAGGGGTAATGCTCCAGTAGAACTTGAGCAAACCTCATACCCTCAGGTAACCAAATGATCTGGAATATGGGCAACCTGAATGTCGCCGTGCTGGGGCCTGAGGGGTATGCAAAAGACCTCGGGAAGAGAGGCACGGTCTCCGATATCACCTTTTATAACCTGAAGAAGGGCGATGATACCGTCACCCTCATAGAGCCAACGCGCTACCCTGACCGGCTGGCTCCGCTCTTCTATGCGGCATCGATGGCCGATGCAGCCCTCGTCGTTGTGAGCGAGGTCACTCCCATGTTCGGGGAGTGGGTTCTGATGCTCGATGAAGCCAGGGTAGAGCAGGGCTACATCGTCCTCAGAAACTACCTCACCCCCGGAGACCTGGTTCCGCTCCTCAGGGGGACGGTGCTTGAAGACTACGAGTTTGTGGACGAAGACCCCATCCAGATGCGCGACCGCCTCCTCGCCCACGCGCACGACCGTCCATCCACCGAACCTGCGGCCGGCACCACAGGAACGATCCCGATCGACCACCACTTCAACGTCCGCGGCATCGGGACGGTCATCCTCGGTGGCGTTGTGCGGGGGGGAATCAGGAGACACAACACCTTAAAGATCTACCCCGGGGAGCAGGCGATCACGGTGCGGTCCATCCAGAAGCACGATGATGACTTTGATTGGGCAACCGGGGGCGACCGCGTGGGGCTCGCACTCAAGAATGTCGAATCGGATAGCCTTGACCGCGGTTTCGTCCTCTCAAACGATCCCGCGATCCAGGCCCGGACAAGCCTTGAGGCGCAGGCGACCCTGGTCAAATACTGGCCGGCGCCCCTCACAGCCGGAACAGTGCTCCACCTCGGCCACTGGATGCAGTTCATCCCGGTCCGGGTGGAGGCGGTGCGGGATGATGGAGACTGGCGGAGACCGACGCTCACGCTCGCGCTTGAGAAGGACCTCATCTACCTCCCGGGCGATACGGCGGTGCTCCACTACCTCGAGGGCGGGAAACTCCGGATCGCAGGCAGCATCGAGCTGCCCTGAGCAGCGAGAGATAGCCGGCTACTATTTTTCCACAGGGCCAGGTCCAGGGATTAGCGGGCGACCTGGCGGATCAGATAAACCGATCCAATCGCTATCCGGGTGATCGAGGAGGCCGCACTTCTGCGGAGAGCAAAAAAAGGGGGTTGGTTTAGACGAGTTTAAACAGCGGGTGGGTGTCCACCTGGGGCTCGATACCGAAGTCGCGCGCCGCTTCCAGTATGACTATGTCAGTGTAGGCCTGGGCGGTGATCATCGCCTCGACGTTCTCGATAGGCCCATACATGATCAGGTCTGCACCGAGCGTGCTTGCGATCATGTTGCACCCGATATCAGGTGCCGACCAGGCTGCCTGGCGCAGTCCGTCCAGACCGCCGAGGTAGTGGAGCGTGAGCTGATTGATGAGAGCATCCTTGCCCTCCAGTCCAACAAGTTGCTGTGAAGGAGTCTTCTTCGTCCCTCTCCACCGCTTCAGCCAGGTCCAGGAGACCGTCATGTTGTGGTATGCGCCACCGGTCGGCTGACCGTGGATCGCCTTACAGGCGAGGATCTCACGGTATGCACCGCCGGACCCGAGACCGAGCGGGGTCGCTGCGGTATCGAGGATCGGGCGGGTGATGCCGCACTTCTCCGCGATCTCAAGCATCCCGAGCTCCTGGCCGGCGACGCCGCCCTCGACCAGAACCTTCTCACGGCCGGCGACCGACGGGTCGGCGGGGTTGAAGGCGAGGACGATGGCTGAAGTCACGTCACTCTTGGCCAGGGCCTCGATGTTCTCGGGTATGATTGAACCGTTGATCGAGTTGTAGATCGCACGGTCCGCAACCCCCGCCTCGGTGACGTACTTGCATGCGTGAGCAAGCGCCGCCGGGACGGAAGAGTCCATCAGGAACGCAGTCCTGTCATCGATGCTACAGAACCAGTCGATGTAGCTCTCAAAGGCCTCGGGGAACTCCGCGATGATCTGGATAAAGTGCGGAATGCCGGTGAGGTCCGAGAGTTCCTGGCAGCGGTTCCAGAGTGCCTCTGCCGTAGCCTTGTCGATCTTTCCGGTGTGATCATCCAGCACTACCTCGTGCTTGTTATAGAAGATGGATGCACCGAGCACGGTCGGGTACTCTCCAGGCTGCCCGCCGATCATGGTACCATTAAAGTCATGTACCGCCTGTTCTTTTTCGAACTTGAACATATTCGTCAATCCTCCTACACGAACCCAATCAATTTGGGCAGTAATACCAACAACATCATGAATACAATTAAGCCTGCAACCAGTCCGTACAGGATGCCTATATCGCGCCCTATCTTTCTTCCGACGCGCTGGGCTATCTCAGCATCTACGAACTCGATTCTCTCCTCGATAACATTGAGCCGCTCCTCGATCTCAAGGAACTGCGGGTTGACGCCTGCAACGGCCACTTCCGCCACGCCACCTGCTTCCTTGACCTCGACGATCATAGGCTCTTCGGGGAACGCGCCGGGATCCTTGGCCTTGAGTTCATCGATCTTGGCCTTGATGGCGCCCATATCCTCGCTTTCCATGATGTTGACGACTTCAACCTGGTCCTGGAAGCGCTTGATCGCATCGT
>JAAYND010000293.1 GCA_012521035.1 Methanomicrobiales archaeon | reverse complement strand
CGGCTGAGGCTCTAAGAACTCAGATTTTCGATCTTTTCTTGAAGAGAGTGATATGGCCGCCGGCCTCAATAGAGCAGCATATCAGCGCGCATGACCGACTGGCATCGCTGGTGCATGCCCGCCGCCGCGGTCATCGGGCCACCGCAGAAGAGGCGGCAAGCAGGCCTGTAGAGGGTGCTTTCGGGACCAAACGAAGGACTTCTCCGCCTTCACAGATCTCTGCCATGATTTCATCCATATCTGCCTCGAAGGGTGGAGATAGTATTCCAGGGTTAACCCGGCTGCTCACTGCCGGTACAATCCGGATAAGAGCTAGAGATCTCCGGGCGGGAACAAAAACCCCATCCATCCACCTTTTTTTGGGAGGACCGCGAATCACTAAGTGATCAAGAGTGGCAGAAGAGAAGATAGGCACCGGCGGGCTTGCCATCAACACCATCCATACCATGGACTGCATGGAGGGGATGGAGCGCCTTCCGGCAGGTTCGGTCGATATCATAGTCACATCACCGCCCTACAACATAGGAAAAGGCTACAGATCCTACGATGACAGACAACCCCGGGAAGACTACCTCGACTGGATGGAGGAGGTCGCCATAGCGGCCGCCCGGGTCCTCGCCGGCGATGGCTCGTTCTTCCTCAATATCGGCGGCAAACCAAGCGACCCCTGGGTTCCTTTCGACGTCGCCAGACGATTTCGACCACATTTTGCGCTCCAGAACGTCATCCACTGGATCAAGTCGATCGCCATCGAGAAAGAGGATGTGGGTAATTACGAGAATATCACCGGCGATATAGCCGTCGGCCACTACCAGCCGGTGAACAGCCCCCGCTACCTGAGCCAGTGCCATGAGCATATCTTTCACTTCACGAAGAGGGGGGATGTAACCCTGGATAAACTGAGCGTCGGCGTCCCCTACCAGGACAAGAGCAACATAGGGAGGTGGAAGGCAGCGGAGCAGGACCTCCGCGATCGGGGGAACACCTGGTTCATCCCTTACCAGACCATCCGCTCCTCCCGGCCCCACCCGACCACATACCCGGTGAAACTCCCGGAGATGTGCATCCAGCTCCACGGTTGCCGCCCGGGAACGCTCGTTCTGGATCCCTTCATGGGCATCGGGAACACAGCACTCGCAGCGATCGCTCTCGGCGTAGACTACATCGGGTTTGAGATCGACCCCGCCTATCAGGAGATCGCAGAGGCCAGGATCGTTGAGGCGTGCAGCCAGGAACAACGCGACCTATCTTCATTCCTTAATCCCCCGGGGCGCGGTTGATGAATACCCTCATCCCCTTCGCCCTCGCCCTCCTGGTGATCACCGTCGCGTCGCTCCGGTACCGCCTCCCCCCGTTCCTCACCCTGATCGGGACATCGGTCCTCTTCGGCCTCCTCGCCGGTATACCGGTGGAGACGATCGTACCGACGATCACGGGCGGTGCAGGCCGGATCTTCTCCGTCCTCGGGGTCGTCATCTTCTGCGGAGTCGGGATCGCCCAGGTACTCCGAGAGGGAGGTCTCGTAGCGGATATCGTCGCGAGCATCCGGGGGCTGGTGCGCCGCCCCCTCCTCACCGCAGGGACAGCCGGTTACCTCCTCTCCGTCCCGCTGATGTGCGGTATCACATCGTTTGTCATCCTCGCTCCCATACTCACCCACCTGCACACTGACCGGCAGGCGGCCCGGACTCTCCTCTACTGCGCAGGTGTCGCAGGGATGGTATCATACGTGCTCCTGTACCCCGCCCTCGTGGTCTACTCTACAACAACAACCCTCGGTCTCTTCCCCGGCCGGCCCTGGGAGATCAACCTCATAGCCCTCCCGGTATCCCTCCTGATCCTCGCCGGACTCCTCCTTCTCCTGCGATCCCGCACACAACCTTCGACAGAGTCAGCACCTCCCGACACCGGGACTTCGGAGTGGAAGCGTCGCGCCTGGCTACCGTTCATCGTCATCGTACTGATGCTCGCAATCGGGTCCCTGGTTCCCTCGCTTCACGTCCTCGCAGATATCAACCTGGCGCTCCTCGCCGGGCTCTTCTGCGCGCTCGCCATAGTTCCCCCGGACGCGCGGGAGAGAGGGTTTGCACGCGGAACAAAGAATGCCGGGATAATCATATTCGACCTCGCCGGCGCCGGAGCGTTCGGTAGCATCATCGCGGCGAGTGCGTTTCCTGCCGACGTTGCCGCGCAGGTCCAGGGTATCCTCCCCATAACACTCCTGCCGTTTGTCATAGCCGCCCTGATGCAGGCGGCACAGGGGTCGAGGGTCGTCACCGCAACCGTCACCTCCACCATCCTCGCCACCATCCCGGCAGCCCTCGCGATCAACCCGCTCGCTCTGGTGCTCATGATCTCCGCGGGGGCGTTTATGTTCTCCTACGTGAGCGACCCCTTCTTCTGGGTGCTCAAGAGGGTGACCGGCGACGAATTTTCAGGGGTCGTGCGGAACTACACACTCCCGCTCTCGGCGGCAGGCCTTGTCACGCTCGCGGTGGCGCTGATCGTTGAGATAATGCTATGAAAAAAAGATCCGCCGAGTCCACTCACAGGACGGTGTGAGAGAGTGGCGGGATGGCGCTCTGGTTGGAGAAGGTCTCCTCGTGACCATCAGGGAACCGAACCAGTGTCAGGTCCGGGGAGAAATCCACACTTATCAGCGCCGCAAACCAGTAGCTCTCAAGCACCTTCTGTGCCCCGGTGAAGTCGAGTGCTGGTGTGGAGTAGGTGGTCCCGTCATCGGTCTTCTGGATCTTTGCAAAGCCCGGGACCGAGAACGAGGCGGCGTTGCTGCTGGCCGAAGTCACTGTTACAGGCGCACCGGTTGCCCCCTCAAGTGCAGACTTCAGCTCCTGTTCCGGTTCAGTGATCTTGAAGAATACTGCTATCTTCTCGATCCACGAAAGACTGTAGTTAAAGGTTATATCTGCGCCCCCGTCCTCATCCACCAGTATCCGAAGCTCATCAGCGCTGAAGGCACTCGCCGGAGCTATCATGAATGCCAGGATCAGGAGGGAGGCGGCCAGGATCCCGCGTTTCATCCTTGTACCTCAGAATTTCTATGACTGTTTGTGGCTATAAAGGTTTGGAGCGGTTGATTGCCTGAGATAGACCGGAATCTTGCGCAGGTGAGAGAGATGGGGAAAATCAGAGGGTGGTTGGTGCCACCATCAGTGCACACGTAGCCAGAGGTGCAGGTCCCGGTAACTGGCAGATATATGATCGGCAGGGTCATCCGGAGGTGCTTCTTTGAAGAGGAGGAACTCAAGCCTGTTTGTATTTGAGTCCATGATCCGGAAGGTGTAAGGCTGCTCTACGGTCTGGTTATGCGCTACGGTGACTGAGAACCGATCAAGGAGTGTCGCGGAGTCGATCACCGACTGGTTCGTTGCCGCATTGAACCTGCTCCGCACGGCAAACGTCTCCACGATGTAGGTAATATCCTGGTACTCCTGGTTCCCTATGCCGATGATAACCGTCTGTGGGGTTCGGGACATGAATTCTGTCGGGTAATCGGCTGCCTTTCCTTTTGGCCCGAGGATGTAGAACTCGGTGAACTTCTCTCCCTCCTCCGGCGAGAGGATGATAAAGATCGTCGTCCCGGCAGCTACAACGACAGCAAGTATAAGAACGATACTCACGGCCAGTTCGATCGGGGAGAGAGAATCACCAGAAGGAGACTCTTTTACCGCAGCAAAGAACATGTCGATGCGTGCCCTATACCGGCGGAACAGCGCACCCGGTCCGGCGATGATACCGGATCCTCCATGAGAGTGGATGGTCAGTCCGATGACGGTGACAGAGGAGACGAGCGCCAGGACACAGACAGCCCCGGGAAGGGGTTTATTGAAGGTCAGAAGGGATATAGCAACAACGACGACGAGATTCCATGCACAGGCGGTCGTGAGTGCAGGAGATCCGGCGAGGGGTCTGGTGATGGATTTGGACGGCATCTGCTACCCATGAAAGGGCGTAAGTATATATAAATTCCCGGAGGGTCGTTGCTCTGCAGGGCAGGGGTGAACGGGACTGAACTACCCTCCGGTAGCGCCCCGGGATCGATCCTTGCGATCTGATTGAGACTGACGTTCCGGAGGGATGAACTCCGGGCATTATCGACGTACCCCTGCCATCCACGGGGAGAGGAGTTCCTGATGCCGGCCGATGGGGGCAACATGGGCTCTACCGGGCAGGGTCGCGCATCGCGCGATTTTCCAGGTGCCGATCGAGAGATGATCCCGGGAAATATCAGCACATTTTAATTGACGCAGATCTAACCCTGGATAGATGACCCGGGTCAGGGGGGATGATCAGGCATTTACCGGACTGGAGGCAGCGATTGTCTTCATCGCTTTCATCGTCGTTGCATCGGTATTCGCGTATGCCGTGGTCGGTGCGGGCATCGCCACATCGCAAAAAGACCAGGAAGTGATGCATACCGCCCTCAAAAAGTCCGGATCGGCCATCCGCCCCGGGCAGACTGTTATCGCCAAACTCAGCGGTCTGGGTTATCTTGATTTCATTGAGTTCGACCTTGAGACCGCAACCGATCTTGCTGCGGTCGATATGGAGGGTGTTGTCTATACGATAACCACAAAAGATGCATCTATCGCGTTTCCTCCCGGTGACCCGGGAATCAAAAAGATAACCTGGCGATACCGGAAGGACAACAACAACCTCCTGGAGGCGGGGGAGGTCGTTATGATAAGACTGGATGTGCTGAGCATGAAAATTCAGCGAGGGGAGACGTTTACTATCGGGATGACTACCGCGGATGGGGCAGCCGCCTCATTGACCAGGACCATCCCTGCAGGAGTTGGGAGAAATGTCTATATCGAACTATTCTAATGGAGAGAATGGATTCACCGGGCTTGAGGCCGCAATCGTGCTTATCGCGTTTGTCGTGGTTGCATCCATCTTCTCCTACACCATCCTGGGGGAGGGTTTTCACTTCTCCCAGGAAAGTCAGTCGGTCATTCACCAGAGCATCCAGCAGGCAGGATCAAGCTGCACGGTAACTGGAACCGTCTACGGTGTCAGTGATTCTCCAGAATCATTAAAGTACATCATTGTTCCTATCGGTCTCACCGCTGGTGGTGAGCCCATTGATATCACCACGGTATCAATCCGTATCGCCGGCCCCCGGCGTACAGAGATAGTTCCGCAGAATGACCTTCTTATTGATACATTTCCCGAGCCAGGGTGCTGGAGCGTACAGGAACGGTATTGTAGCAATGTCGACAACCTTCTGGAGACCGGGGAGTGTTACGTCCTGAACATCTCGCCACATATCCGCACCGATCTTGGCCCGCATGGTACCTTTGCCATCGAGATCAAACCTGCTGGCAGGGCGGCGCTCCGGGTGAAGAAGACCGTACCCGGCCAGATCGATAGATTGACCCCGCTACGCGGATAACAGGCCTCACCCCGCATCCAGGTACTCTCGATATCTGATGATGCCGATAATTCCGGCGACCCCGACCGCTGCAAGCAACAGGTAATCTTCCGGCCCGGCCCCGGCCATCAGGATGCTCTCCGGGACACCGAATGCGCGGGCACAGAGTGAGGCGAGGGTGAGGGCTGCAAGGAGCAGGATAGCCATGCGGGTGAGTGCGCGCCTGAGTCCCGGGGTGTCGCAGCCAGGTCTGCCACAGGCTGCGAGGATTATGGGGGCTGACGCGAGGAGAAATATCCACTCCGAGAGAGAGGATACCTCTGCCAGGATGGCATTGCCAAAGTAATTGGTGAAATCGCCAGATTCATAGGGTCCGAGGAGAGGGAAGTACCAGGCGATGGGCGTCGTCCACATCGTATCAAGGATCTGGTGAGAGGCGACACCTGCCGCAACGGCGAGGAGCACAAACGACTCCCTCCTCCTCCAGAGAAAGATACCCACGATGAGCAGGAGCATGAGGAAGAACAGGCCGTGTCCGATTATCCGCCCGGAGTTGAGCGATCCCGCAAAGAGTATGTGACCCACCGGCTTATCGAGGAGGTCAGGGAGGACGGCCCCCAGAGCAGCAAAACCAATAAACCGCCGGTCACCCAGACGGTCGGCGATCACCAGACCGAGGACGAGGCCGATGAAGAGGTGACAGGCGACAAACATCCCTTATGAGGTTGATACTGGCGGGCTATAATCCTCTGGTTTGAATCTGGAGGGCAATCTGCACTGGATATGGGGGAGGTGGAGATAACCTTCAGGATAGCTGCCCGCGCTTTTTGCTCTCTCCGGGCGGTGGCGGCAGGCCTCAGCAACGTGACAAAAGAGAGGACGGGCCGTGGCGGTCCGCATCCTACCTCTCGCCAAACCCCCGGTATTTCGCCTGCTCAAGCATCGCATCTATGAGAACGAGCGCAAGCATGCACTCCGCGACCGGGACGATGCGGGGAGCGATACAGGGGTCATGCCTTCCCCCGACCGATATCTCCCGCTCCTCCCCGGCGATATCCACGGTCCGCTGCACCCGCCGTATCGAGGGCGTCGGTTTGACGGCGATCCTTACGACAATATCCTGCCCGGTGCTGATGCCACCGAGGATCCCGCCCGCGCGGTTGGATGCAAACCCGTCGGCCGTGATCGGGTCGTTCATCTCGCTCCCGAAGAGTCTCGCAGCGCCGAACCCTTCACCGATCTCAACACCCTTCACCGCACCGATGCCCATCAGCGCCCCGGCTATGGCGGCGTCGAGCTTCCCGAAGACCGGATCCCCGAGCCCTGCCGGACACCCGGTCGCCGTCACCTCGACGATGCCGCCCACAGAGTCCCCCGCATCCCGGGCTGCCCGGATCTCCGCCTCCATCGCCTCTGGTTCGGTTACACCGTGGATCTCGACAACTCTCCCCCGGATCGTGATGCCATGTGGCGCAAGAGAGCGCACCGCCACCGCGCCGGCCGCGACCCGGGCAAGCGTCTCCCTCCCCGAGCTCCTCCCGCCGCCGTGGTGGTCGCGAAGCCCGTACTTCACCTGCCAGGTGTAGTCGGCATGCCCTGGCCGGAAGAGATCCCGGAGGGTGTTGTAGTCCCCGGACCGTTGATCGCGGTTCATGACGATGAGCGCTATCGGAGCGCCGGTCGTCCTCCCCTCAAACGTCCCCGAGAGGATCTCAACCCGGTCCGGCTCCTGGCGCGCCGACTCAAGTGGACCCTTCCCCGGTCGTCTCCGATCGAGGTAGGGCTGGATATCAGCCTCCGTGAGGTTGATCCCGGGCGGGCAACCGTCGATGACCACACCCACGGCCCTCCCGTGACTCTCGCCGAACGTCGCGCACCTGAAGTTTCTCCCGAACGTATTCACGATAGCATCTCCCGGACCAGCGCAGGCGTGACCGCTATCCCGGTCAGGAGCCGGAACTGCGCCACCGCCTGGTGGACGAACATCTCGGTTCCCGGTATCGTCTCACACCCTGCCTCCTTTGCGGCCCTGATGAGCGGGGTCTCCGGCGGGGTGTAGACGAGGTCAAAGACGGTCGTTTCTGGCTCAAGGTCGTCGGATCCGAGCAGGCTCCGGGTGTCTGGCTCCATCCCGACCGGGGTTGCGTCCACAACCACGTCGGCGTCAGCACCCCTGAACTCCTCAAGTCCCCCCCACCGGCACCCGAACCGATCGGCAAGCTTCCGCGCCGTATCCGGCCGCCGCGCGAGGATCCGGACATCCATATCGAGCGAGAGGAGGGCGTAGGCCGCCGCAGCCGCCGCACCTCCAGCACCGAGGACCGCTGCCCGTGCGCCCTGTCGGTGGAGGAGTGGGGTCCGGACGCCCAGCCAGTCGGTGTTATAACCATACGTACGGTCGCCGCACAGCACCACGGTGTTCACCGCTCCTATAGCGGCCGCGTGGTCGTCCACCTCGTCGATGTAGCGCATTACATCGGTCTTGAACGGGATCGTGACGGCGAATCCCTTCGTGGGGAGGAGGGAGGCGAGGCGGACGATCGTCTCAATATCAGGCCACTCAAAGCGGGTGTAGTGGTAGTTCATACCAGAACGCGCAAAGAGTCGGTTGTAGAGGAGCGGGCTTTTACTGTGAGCACAGGGGTTCCCGGCGATGGCGCATATCCTGAGATCCGGGTCGCGGTCGATCATACCCCCGAGATCCGCGATGCCGAACCGCTCAAGGAGGGCGTTGCGCTCGCGGATCGCCTCACGAGATATACCGGCGCCCCGGAGCACCAGGTCCGCGACCTCCTCAGGCGTGCGCCCTCCGGTATCGATACAGACATCGGCCGCACCGATGTAAGCCTCCCCTCTCGCGGCGAGGAGCGTCTGCACCTCCTCTGCCGGCGAAAGGCCTGTCAACCCCGGCCGGTCACTGCCGGCGATCCGGTCCAGGATGACCTCAGGTGCGGCAGTGAGGAGGACGACCGTGCCGCGCCACCGGAGGTCTGCGACGTTCGCCGGGTCACAGACTGCGCCACCGCCTGTGCTGATTACGCCCCCGGCATCCCGGAGCGGTGCGATCACCTCCCGCTCCAGGATCCGGAACTCCACCTCCCCGTATCGCTCAAATATCTCAGGGATCGGCATCCCCGCCCGGCGCTCGATCAGTGCGTCGGTATCATAGAAGGGTACCTGCAACCGGTCAGCGAGGATCCCCCCGACCGCTGTCTTTCCGGTCCCCCGGAACCCGACAAGGACGACTTTCATAGCAGTCCCTCCCCGTAGAGCGCCTCCCAGAACCCGGGAAACGACTTATCAACACAACCGGGATCGCGGATCGCCATTCCACCGACCGCAAGACCGAGCACCGCAAACGCCATCGCCGTCCGGTGATCATCGTGCGGATCGACGAGCACACCGTGGAGGGGCGCGGGCGTGATCGTTATGGAGTCATCGGTGACCCGGACATCCGCCCCCATCCTCCGGAGGACGTCAGCCGTCACCCCGATACGGTCGCTCTCCTTGTACTGCAGGTGCGCTATCCCCGCGATCGTCGTCGGCGATCTAGCCGTCGCCGCCACCGCTGCGAGCGTCTGGACAGTATCCGGGGACGAGGACATATCGATATCGATCCCGGAGAGATCACCGATCCGCTCCACCGTCACCGCGTCCCCGACCGCCACCACCCGGCAACCCATCATATCAAGGGCCTCAATGAACCGACAGTCGCCCTGGACCGACGCCGGGTTCAGGCCCCTGACCGTGGCCTTCCCGCCGCAGACGGCCGCGATCGCGAAGAGGTAGGACGCCGAGGAGTAGTCGCCCTCTATCCGATAATCCATCCCCTGATAGGGCACACCGCTCTTCACCCTGAACCAGTCGTAGTCCCGGCGTTCAATCCGGGCGCCGAACCTGAGCATCACATCCATGGTCACGTCGAGGTAGGATCGGGACGCGGGAGGAGCCAGGAGAGTGAGCTCCACGTCCTCATCTGCATAGGGCGCTGCCATCAGGATGGAGGATATGAACTGACTGCTCATGCTTCCGTCGATCTCTGTCTTCCCGCCCTGAAGTCTCCCCGTGATCCGGATAGGAGGATAACCGGGTTGGCCGGCGAACGTGATATCGCCGCCGAGAGCCTGCAGGGCATCGGCGAGCGGCCCGATCGGGCGCTCGAGCATCCGCGCGCTCCCCGTGAGCACCACCGGGTGCGGGGCAAGGAGCGCTGTTGATGCGAGCAGTCGTAGCGTCGTCCCCGAGTTCCCACAGTCGATCGTGACCTCGCCAGACGCCGGGAAAACACCACCACACCCGGTTATGGTGAGTTCCTCCGGCCGCCACTCGATCGAGACCCCGAGACTCTCCAGTCCCCGTGCGGTCAGTTCAGTATCGATGGCGCGGAGCGGGGATACGATCCGCGACCGTCCGGAGGCGAGTGCCGCTGCGATCAGGGCCCGGTGGGTGTAACTCTTGGAGGGAGGTGCTGAAAATACTGCGTCAACCGGGCCGATCCTGGAGATCCTCGCGATCATACACCCGGTACCTCCATGCGGGCGTAACACCCAAGCTCCCTGACAGAAGTCATCCTTTTGAGTTCCTCCTTTGCTTCCTGCCACCCTTCAGAGATCGCAAGGTCGATGAAGAATACATACCTGCCGATCCCGCGCCGGGACGGGCGCGACTCGATCCGGGTCAGGTTGATCCCGCGCCGGGCAAAGACCCCGAGTATATCGGCGAGGAGGCCGACCCGGTCTGTTCCGGGGTCCACGAGGAGGCTGCACTTCGTGCTCCCGGCATCTCTTCGCGGTGTGGCAGATATCTCCACAAACCGGGTTGTGTTCTCCCTGCTGTTCTGAAGATCCCATAGAGCGATCGGCAGATCGTAGATCGCCGCCGCCATCTCCGGGATGACAGCGCCGGCGCGCTCATCCCCCTGCATCGCCACCGCACTTGCGGCGTTGCTGCTCGTATGCACGACCTCCACGCCGAGATCCCCGAGGTAGATCGAGCACTGTTCGTGGGTCTGTGGATGGGCGTATATGACCCGGAGCTTTGTCGGCTCCTCCCGGGCCGCGAGGTGGTGGCGGACCGGCATGTAGGCCTCGCCCGTTATAGAGACGCCAGACTCCATCAGCCCCTGGAGCGTCTCCCCCACCCCACCGGCCTCTGAGTTCTCGATCGGCACGAGACCGACGGCTGAACCCTTCGCCACGCGCTCGATGATGCTCCGGATCGTCGGCAGGAGTTCGATCTCGTCGCCGTAGAGCCGTGTGGCCAGGTCGTGGCTGAACGTCCCGGCCGGTCCGAGGGTCAGGATCGTCATCGGCTCACCATGTGGTTGATGAGGTCGTCGGTCTCCTCCGTCGCGGCCGCGAGGTATGAGGCGTAGTGGGCGGCGTTCTCAGCGAAGAACGCCCTGAACCGCTCATCATCGCCGGCCTCCACGATCTCCCGGAGCGTCCTGACTGCTTCTTCAAATGCATCGAGCACCGCCGGGATGGCCGGGTTCATCTGGAGCATATCACCATACAGTGAGGCATCCTGGGCGAGGATCCGCCCGGTAAGCCCCATCTCGATCCGGTAGATGGGGCTCGTGAACGAGAGGGTCTCCTCCACATCGGTGCCGTTCTGGCGGATAGCCTCAGCCTTCGCGAGTGTGCAGAAGTGGGTGAGACCCTGGATCACCGCCATCATCCGGTCATGCTCCTCCGGTGTTGTGAGGGTGATCATCGCTCCCTGGTCGCGGAAGATCGAGAGAAGTCCCTCGAGGGTCGCCGGATCACACCTCGCCGGGGTGGCTACGATCGTCTGACCCCTGAGGGATGCGGCACCCGGCCCGAACATCGGGTGGAGCCCGATCACCTCCGCACGCGAGGTGAGCATCGCCCGGACCGGATCGACCTTGAGTGAGGTGAGGTCGCAGAAGACCTGGTCCTCTGTGAGCAGGGGGGCGACCTCATGGATGACCGCGGCGGTGGCGCGGATGGGCACCGAGACCATGACGAGGTCGGCCGTCTCCGCGATATCTCTCGCGGTTATCTCTGTACCTCTCCCGGAGACCATCACCTCCAGGTCCGCTTCCTCAAAGACCCCGGCGAAGAACCGCCCCATCTGCCCGGTACCGCCGATGATGCCTGCACGCATCGCCTTCACTTCTCCAGGATTGTCTCGGCGACAGCGATACCGAAATGCCGCCCGCCTTCCGCGACGCTCCCGAGCACCCGGTCACCCACAGCGAGACGGGCGACCGATATCGCTCCTCCATCCTCTGCGACAAGCCTGATCGTCTCGGCGTTCTGGAGGACCAGACTCACCTTTGCATCGCCCGCCTCCGCCTCGACGAGGAGGAGCGGGCGGCGCTCGATCTTCACCCGGCCGACGACCGCATCATGGGTCGTGCCGGTATGTCCGGCGATGAGCACCTTATCCCCTGCCGCGAGATCGGTGAGGTAGGCGGTCTTCCCGTCAGGGAGGAGGGTGTAGGCATGCACCGCCCCGGCGTTCACCCGGAACGGGCGCGGGGCCACGTAGGGGTTCTCCAGGGTCTCGGGGTGTACCATCAGGAACGCCGAGGATGTGTTGCCGACGAGCATCCCTTCCCCGTCGGCGAGGAGGGAGCAGGTGTCCACGCAGACCCGGTCCCCCATGCCGACTGGTACGATCCTGGTCACCTCAAACGGTATGAGGGTGACCTCAGTGCCAAGGCCGGCGATCAGATCCGCCACCTGGCGGATATCGGCCGGATCATCGGTTGCGAGGAGAATGCCTGCCGTCCCACGTTCAAGGGCGTTCAGGGCGACCGCCGCCTCATCGGCGTTCGTGACCGTGGCGATGATCCGGTCCGACTGCGCGACGAGGTTCTCAAGAGGTATGATCGTCCAGTCGCCCGTCCGCACGATGACATAGCCAGTCCGGGAGAGCTGGAGCGCCTCTTCTTCAGTCTCTTTATCGACTATATCGACCTCAAAGACATCTTTTCCGGGGATGAGATCGCCGTTCTCTGCGATCGCTGTCACCCGGCCGAGTTCGCGCGCGCGCTCAGCATCGTCCACCACAAGGGCATCCGCCCCGCTCTCGATCGCGGTGGTCGCGAGATCCTTTCTCCACGGCCTGATATCGACCCAGAACTGCTTCATCGCTCACGCTCCAGAGCATCGGCCGGG
>JAAYND010000292.1 GCA_012521035.1 Methanomicrobiales archaeon | reverse complement strand
TGGACTCACCGGCAAGGTTCCTGATCTCCCCGGCGACAACCGCAAACCCGCGACCGTGCTCACCGGCACGGGCTGCCTCGATCGCGGCGTTGAGCGCAAGGAGGTTCGTCTGGTTCGCTATATCGGTGATCAGCTTCACGATGTTGTTGATCTCGCGCATCTGGTTGTTGAGCGTGCCGATCTCATCAACGGTCTGCTCGGAGATCTCCTCGACGAGGAGCATCTTCTTCGTCGCAACGTCACCAAGAGAAGCCGCTTCGTTGCCCTCCTTCGATGCCCTCGAGGCATGCTCCATGACCTCCTGTGACGTGCTTGCGATCTCCTCGATCGATGCCGAGAGGTCGTTGATATCCTTCCCGATATCCTCGACCCCGATGAGCTGTTTCCGTGCATCCTCCGATGACTGCTGCGTCGAGACCGCGACCTGTTCCGTGGCACGGATGATCTCATCAGAACTCTTGCTGACCTCCTTCGCTGTCTCTTCAACCTGATGGACTGCTCTTGCCACCTCAACGAGGAACGCACGCATGGCGGTCAGTGATGCGTTGTAGTCATTCTTGACAACCTGGAGCGGATCGTTATCCTCTACCTCCACAAATGCTGTCAGGTCGCCTTTTGCCATGGCGGCGAGTGCCTCCCCGAGCCCGCCAGCGCTCTCCGCGAGCCTCTCACTCTCCTGCTTTGAGGCCTCCATCAGGCTCCTGATCTGGTCCTCTTTCTCCTGCTGTTCGGTCCAGTCGTTCCAGACGTAGAAGGCTATCTCGATATCACCCTTCGCATCGAGGATGGGGATGGCATTCAGGGTGAGGTACTTCTTCACGCCGTCAGGCCACTGGACCATGACATCGGTCCGTGCGAGTTTCTTCGTCTCGTAGCAGGCGTAGAAGTGATCACCGTTCAGGATGGTGATATCATAGTCGTAGAGCTTCTTTGCAAGGGTCTCTTCCCGCGTTCCACGCCACATCCGGGCATACTCGTCGTTGATGTCGATCCGGCTCTTGTCAGGGCGAAGCGTTGCAATGGCGAGCGGATTTTCCCGGATCATCGCATCGACGCGATGCTGCATCCGCAGGACCTCGGCCTCCTCTTTCCGCTTTTCAGTGATGTCGTTATAGACGTTCAGGATACCTTTCAGCTCACCCTTATCGTCGAGGAGCGGGATACCATACTGCTCAAGGATATAGGTGCCGGCAGGGAACTCAACCGTCACTTCACCGTAAACCTGCTCTTTCTCGGTGAGCACCTTCCTGATCCCCTCACCCTTCTGTTCGTGGACCTTGAAGTCGCGGAGGGTCATCGTGGTGATACGTGACCGATCGATACCGGTCAACCGGATGTACGCCTCATTCGCGGTGACGATCTTCATCCCGGTATCGACGACCAGCATGGGTATCGGATTTTTCTCGATGAGCGTCTCCGACTCCCGTTGCAGTTCGGCGATGTTCTCCATCTGTGACTGGATCTCTACCTCACCCTCACGTTGCCGGGTTATGTCGTTGTAGACAATAAGGATGCTCTCGATCTCATCTTCCCTGTCGAGGAGCGGGAGACCATACTGCTCAAGGATGTAGGTGCCCGCCGGAAACTCAACCGTCACCTCGCCATACGCCTGCTGCTTCTCGGTGAGCACCTTCCTGATCCCTTCGCCCTTCTGCTCGTGGACCTTGAAGTCGCGGAGGGTCATCGTGGTGATACGTGACCGGTCAATACCGGTCAGTCGGGTGTATGCCTCATTCGCGGTGACGATCTTCATTCCAGTGTCAACGACCAGCATGGGCATCGGATTTCTCTCGATGATCGTCTCCGACTGCCGCTGCAGTTCGGCGATATTCTCCATCTGGGCCCGGATCTCTTCCTCTCCTTCCCGTTGCCCGGTTATGTCATTGTAGACAATAAGAATGCTCTCGATCTCTCCCTTCTCATCGAGGAGCGGGATACCATACTGTTCGAGCGTGTGGATTCCCGAGGGAAGCTCGACAACCACTTCAGCATACGCCTGTTTCCTCTCCCGGATCACCTCCCCGAGGCCGGAGCCCTTCTGAGACACCACCCTGAAATCTCTCAGGCTTCTGCCGACCACCTGATTTCCCGGGATCCCGCTCATATCAGCGTATGCGATATTTGCTATGGTTACCACGAACTCAGGGTCGACCACCAGAATAGGCATCGGGTTTTGCTGGATGATCGTCTCGAATCGTTGCCTGAGGGCTCCTGCCGCCTCCAGCTGACTCTGGAGAGATCTCTTCTCCTCTCTGTTCTTCTCGATCAGCGCATTGATCGAGGTGGCCAGGGGCCTGAACCCCTCTGGAACATCAGCAAGGTCAATCCTCACCGATGTGTCACCATCGATCCCCGCACTGAGTGCGGCCTCGATCGCCGCAGGCAATACCACCGGCCCCTGTCCGGTCGTACCCGGCGCAACCGGTCCGGTAAACAGTGCTTTTCTTCCAGGTTTATCGATCATCGATTACATCCTCCTCTTTCAATCAAGATCCCGGATCGCAGTTGCGATTGCCCGGTATTCCCTGCCAGCATCGCTCTCGGGTGCGTAGTGGGAGATAGGAGATCCGCGTTGCTGTGCCTCATATATCGCAGGCGAGTACGAAACCGTAAATACCTGCCCGAATGCTTTCCTGACCTCACGCTCAAACGCTCTCAGTCGCTCCCCCTCCTTCTCCTCTTCTGCGGAGGGCCCGGGAGAGAAGATGCGTTTCAGGAGGAGAGCAAGACCGCCTGTTCCAGCCTCCCGCTCGCCGGAGCCCTTCCAGCGAGTCAGGATAGCGAAATCAGCAGTTATCTTCTCTCCAAGCATCTCCTGGATATCGCCAAAGACGGTTGAGAGTGCCTCCATACCTCTGAGGGCGAAGGAGCCAGGATCCAGGGTGACAACAGTGCGATCCGCAGCAACGAGGCCATTGATGACGAACTGACCCATGCTCGGAGGCGTATCGATCAGGATGAAGTCGTAGGCATCCCTCACCCCGGCGAGTGCATCCTCAAGAATCCATGCCCGATCCTCGATGTTGTAGAGATAGGGTTCAACCCCCACGAGGTCCAGGGTTGCCGGAACCAGATCGATCCCGGATGGTGTGGAGATGAGAACGTCGTTGATTGTTACGTCAGGAAATCCCTCAAAAGCGCTCATGAAGAGATCGTATATGCTCAACGTAAGGGCCCCGGGGTCAACTCCGAGCCCCGTAGTGGCGTTGGCCTGTGGATCGCAGTCCACCACCAGAACTTTTTTTCCATCCTTCTGGAGGAAGCCTGCAACATTGAGACACGATGTCGTCTTTCCCGTGCCGCCTTTGTGGTGAGCAAACGCTACAACTGTAATAACCAGCACCCCTCAATACTTTTATTTGCAATAGGTTCTATTAAATCTATTTTTATAGTTCTTTTGATATGGGGGGCTGACTCTGAATTTAAGGTGTAAAAAAGGACATTATACAGGATCCTGCCTGCAAATCTGATCGAACAACTCACCGGGTAGAGGAGTACATCAGCAAGTCCGCACCCCGGGGCCTGACCGGGAACGAGACTTCACCACGAGAGACCCATGCTCCGGGAAGATCTTCACTGTTCAGGCGTCGGCCAGAATCGGGAACGTATCCAGAGCCCATTTTTTTAACAAAATTTTAATATTTTCAGCCTAAACTGTGAGTAAACAGGAGGTGAATGTGGTAGTAGTGCCAGAGATCCGGTACGGCCCGCATTATCCGGGCAGGCCATCTTCTGACTCTATGCCGGTTAGATGTCCTGGAAGTATGTGCCACTTCTGATACTGATCCTTGCCGTTCTCACCGGGGCTGCCGGATGTCTCTCCACGACGTTCCAGGAAGTGACCTACGAGGGCGACGGCCTGGAGATCGCGGTGGAGAACGCCGATAAGCCTATCGAGAATGCTGTGCTCCAGGTGACGATCATGAGGGTGGAAGGATTTACGCAGAGCGAAGTCCTCCGTAAAGCACAGTACGTCAACCTCGATAGCGGGCGGAACGTATACACGATCCCGGTGGACCTGGAGCCCGGTTCGTACAAACTCTTTCTGATAGTACTTGTCGGCGATGAGCGGAGGGCATCCGTCATACGCAACCTGGAGGTAACGCCCTGAACCGGACGGGACTTGCAGCAGCGAGAGGACTTGAGCCGGCTGACACCGTCTTTTCCGGCGGCGTTGTCTTCAACCCCTTCGCATGCACCTGGGAGCGCGTGGACTTCGCGGTGAAGGACGGCTACGTCATCGGCATCGGTGACTACCAGGGGAAGCGGAGGTACGACCTCGCCGGCGCCCGCGTTGTGCCCGGACTGATCGATGCCCATGTTCATATAGAGAGTTCTCTTCTTACGCCGGCAGAGTACGCAAGGCTCGTCCTTGCATGCGGCACGACGACCGTCATCGCCGACCCTCACGAGATCGCCAACGTCTATGGGGTGCCGGGGATCGAGTACATGCTCGCTGAGGCCGCGCGGACGCCGCTCGATATCCTGGTGATGCTCCCCTCATGCGTCCCGGCAACCCCTCTTGATGCCGGCGGCGCCGTGCTCGCGGCTGGAGATCTCGCCCGGTTCAGGGGGCGGGAGGGGGTTATCGGGCTTGCCGAGGTGATGAACGTCCCCGGGGTTCTCATGGGAGATCCGGATCTCCAGGCAAAGATGGATCTCTTTGATCTCGTGGATGGGCATGCACCGCTCCTCTCCGGGAAAGAGCTCAACGCTTACATATACGCCGGCGTCCAGAGCGATCACGAGTGTACGGCGCTTGCGGAGGCAAGAGAGAAACTCCTCCGCGGTATGTATATCATGATCCGCGAGGGCTCAACGGAGCAGAACCTCCACGACCTTCTCCCGCTCGTGGATGCCTGCACGGCGGCGCGCTGCTGCTTTGCCACCGACGACCGGCACGCTGATATGCTCGCCCGCGAGGGGCATATCGATGACTGCATCAGGAAGGCGGTTGCAGGCGGTCTTGAGATCGAGCTGGCGCTCCGTATGGCGACGCTCTCAGCCGCTGACCGGTTCGGGCTCCATGACCGGGGGGCCATCGCCCCGGGGAGGCTTGCCGACTTCTGCATCATCGATGACTCCGACCGGTTCAGCGTCGTCCGGACGTTCAAGCGCGGCGTCGAGGTGGTCGATGCCGGCTACCGCTCTCCGACCTGCCCGGTGATCCCGATGCGTGTACGAATACCGGAGCCTGAGGATATCCGGATCGCCGGCCGGGGGGAGGCGAGGGTGATCGGTATCGTGCCCGGACAGATCGTCACCCGCGACCTTCGCTACAGTGTGGACGGCGCCGCCATCCCGGATACTACCCGCGATATCCTGAAGGTGGTCGTCACCGACCGCTACCAGGCGAGCGGCTCTGGTGTCGGCCTCGTCCAGGGCTCTGGCCTGCAGGAGGGGGCGATCGCCGGCTCGGTCTCCCACGACTCCCATAATATAGTCGCTGTCGGTCTCAATGATGCTGATATCATCCGCGCCATCGAGGAGGTGGTCCGTCTCGGGGGTGGGCTTGTAGCGGTCTCGGGCGATGATGTGACCGCTCTGCCGCTCGAGTGTGCGGGACTCATGTCGGTCCTCTCCTACGAGGAGGTCGTAGATCGCCTTGGGGCTCTCGCGGAGCACACACGAAGACTCGGCGCTATCGAGAACCCCTTTATGTACCTCTCGTTTCTCGCCCTGACAGTCATCCCTGAGCTTCGGGTCACAGAGCGCGGGGTCTTTGACGCCCGGGCTTTCGCTGACGTCCCCCTATTTTTGTGAGCGCCGGGTATCCTGCTCACCAGGTGCCCGGCACAAGGATCGCGATCACGAGGAGGATGACGGGCTGATGCAGGAAGTAGATGAGGAGCGAGTGCCGGCCGAGGAGCGAGAGCGGCCGGACGACCGCCGGCTCCACAGCCCTGAATGAAAACCCCCGCTCCCCGCCCGGGTAGAAGAGATACCCGAAGGTCATCCCGAGGAGGACGAGGCTGAACCAGGGGAGAAGCGGCACATAATCGAGGCTCGTGAAGGGTATCGGGCGGATCCCGAGCCAGAGGAGAGGCCACGGGCCCCGGATGGTCTCTGTAACGTAGCCGGCGATGATACAGGCAGCGCTCAGTATGAGGTTTGTTGCGCCGAACCGCACAAAGAGAGGCGCTAGCAGGATCGCGACGCCGATGAAGTGCAGGATGCCAAAGACGATGTATGCCGAGGGGAAGAATATCCAGGTGACGGCGGTGATGACGAGGCCGAGAGAGAATATACTGAGTCCGCGCCTGATGTACTTG
>JAAYND010000291.1 GCA_012521035.1 Methanomicrobiales archaeon | reverse complement strand
GTCCGTGATGAGGATCGCGGGCTTGCTATCGGGAAAGCGGGGAAGAATATATTCAAGGCAAAGGTTCTCGCACAGCGACAGCACGATATCGCTGATGTCCAGCTGATGCAGAACGAGATTGCCTGAACTCTCCTTTTTTTCGTGTGGGTCAGGGCGACCCCACGCGCCGATTTATTCGATCTCCCTCTTCACATCCCTTCGCTCTCTACTCCGTGGCGTTTGCGTCAGATAATGACCACTTGCGGCCCTTGAGAAGAGCGGCGCCGGGGTCTCCCTGCTTCGCCATCCGCACCTCCCCCGGGGCGGAGGAAGAAGCGCTCGCGGGTCTTCGCGGTGGTGAGGGGCGGGCCTGCCTGGTGAGTGGACATGCTGTGTCGCGTGGCATCAGGACACCGGGGAAAGTGGCGATCCGGCATCCAGCCTGCGAGGTACGGCAGGGTGTGTTCTACGACAGGGCGCATCGGAAAGGAATCGCTCAGGCGTTGTAAAAGAGATCTACCCGAACAATCTGGCGGGCGAACGAAAAAAGAGGTTTAGCCGAAGAGGGCACCGAGGCCGGCCATGCCGCTCTCTTCTTCCTCTTCCTTCTTCTCCTCTTCTTCCTCCTCTTCCACGGCCGCGGGTGCGGCGGCGGCCGGGGCGGCGGCTGCGGGTGCAGCAGCGACCGGTGCGACGGCGGCCTTGCTGATCGCCTCCTCGATATCAACATCCTCGAGTGCGGCGACGAGCGCCTTGACGCGGGCGTCCTCGACAGCGACACCGGCGGCATTCAGGACAGCGGTCACATTCTCATCGTTTACGTCTTTGCCTGCGTTGTGCAGGAGCAGTGCAGCGTAGATATACTCCATACTATATTCACCTCAAATTTTGTGTATTAGCCGAAGAGGGCTCCAAGACCGGCCATGCCGCTCTCTTCCTCTTCCTCTTTTTCTTCTTCCTCTTCTTCCTCGACAGCGGGTTTTGCCTCTTCTACAGGCTCAGGAGCAGCCGCTACAGCGGTAGCAGCGGAGGCGGCCTTCAGTGTCGCCTCATCGAGCTCAAAGCCCCGGTCAGATGCAACAAGCGCGATAGCCAGCATCTGCTGCTGTGCCCGCCCGATGATGAGGTCGATGACTCCCTTCTCGTAGATGCTCGCCTCGACACCGAGGTTCCGGGCCTCCATCGCTGCCTTACCGATGATGGCGCTGATGGTGAGCCTGGTCGGTATGACTGCGTTGACCGAGAGGTTGAACGCCTGCCGGGCAGCGAGCATGATGTTGTTTGCGTAGGCCTCTTCATCGATCGCCAGGAGATCGGGCGTGAAGATAGTCTCGCGGTAGTATGCGGCCTGAAGGACAAGACCGACGTCCATCGGCTTGATACCGAGCTTCGCGAGCGCGTCAGCGAGCTTCTTGCTGATGACCTCGCCTTCTTTCACGACCGTCTTCGTCTCGCGGATCTTGATCTTTCCGCCCTCGATCGCTGCGGGGATGCCCACCTGCTGGAGCTCACCGACGATGGGGCCGGGCTTGAAGCTGGTCGGTCCCTTCGGGACGATGATATCCTCAGGCGCGGTCTCACCGGGCTTTGCGATCATCTTGGTCTTCGTCTTCTCAAGAAGCTTGAAGAGCTTGAAGGGGTTCTCGTTCGTGAAGATCAGGGCGCTCTGGCCGGTAACGTGATCGTTTAAGGCCACAACGCTGCCACCGAGGTCATGTAACGCATGCTCGATCAGCGTGTTGCGGGCCATCTTCACCCTCGCGGTACCGCGAAGGTTCCGCCGGATCTGCTGGACCTGCGAGGCGGGAATGCCATACATATCCACGATGCCGACGAGCGTGTGCTCCTCGATGCCGCGCTTGATCTCGTCTACTTCTCTCTTCTTCCACCGGGGCAGGTTCTGCGTATAGAGCGTCATCAGATCATCCTCACAGCCGGTCCCATGGTTGTCTTCACGTAGACCGAGTGAATATTCAGTGCCCCGCTCTCAAGAACGGATTCGATCCTCCGGAGGACCGCATCGATGTTCTCGGCGATCGCTTCAGGATCCATCGTAGCGGAACCAACCTTTGCGTGGAAGACCTTCTTATCCTTCGTCCGGACCTTTACGGAACTGCGCAGACGCTGGACGATCGGCCTGATGTCTGTTCCCGGCGGGATCGGCATCGGCATCCGTCCACGCGGGCCGAGCCTGACACCGAGATAGCGACCGACGAGCGGCATCATTGCCGTCTCTGCTAGGAAGAACTGGTACTCGCCCGCCACTGTACGAGCCTCACGGGGCTCTCCCCCGAGCCGCTCGATCTCCTCAGGTCCGATGATATAGTCCACACCCATCTCTTTTGCCTGGGTGGTGATCTCGCCCTTCCCGAGAACCGCGATCCTGACATTGTCAAGACCGTTCGGGAGGTGAATCGTCTCATCGATACGATTCCTGGGCTGGGACATATCGATATTCCTGAGGTTGACGGTGATATCCACGCTCTCCTGAAACTTCCGTTCCGGAGCTTTCTCCAGTGCCGTCTTTACGGCATTCACTATACTGGTTTTATCAACCATCCTTTGCCTCCATAGTACGCGACCTCACGATCTTCTATGGTTGTCTGACATCTATGCGACGAGTACGCCGTCGTATGCTCCGTCGTTGATGGCCTGGATCATCTCGCGGGGCTTCAAACCCTCAACGGTGACCCCTACGCTCACGCACGTTCCGACGACCTCTTTGACCGCCGATTTCAGGTCGTACGAGAGCATATCATCCATCTTCATACGGGCGATACGGACAGCGGCCTCCAGCGGCAGGTCGCCTGCCACCTGGGTACCGGGCTCTGCTACGCCCTTCTCGATACCGGCCTCTTTCATGACGAGAGCCGTTGTGGGTGGAATACCCACCTCAATCGTGAAGTTCCGCTTATCGTCGACGGTGACCGTCACCGGCACCTGCATGCCGTTGAAGTCAGCTGTTTTCTTGTTGATCTCATCGACGACAGCCTTCACGTTGATACCGAGAGGACCGAGCGCAGGGCCCAGGGGTGGGCCTGCTGTAGCCTTGCCGCCGGGTACCAATACCTCGACCGTTTCTGCCATACAAATTCACCAGCCTGATCCCCTCCGGGGGGATAGATGCCTGGGTTATATAAGGTCGCCGTGAGGGGATTTAAAGATATAGGGAAGCAGGGTGCCATCCCTGCATACGAGAAAAAGATATTCTCAGGAAGATTCCTCACTCCGCTCCACGACGCGGACCGAGTCGCCCCGCACCGTGATCGGGATCGGAACCATGCTCTCGTAGAGCTCGACGGTGATCTCTTCTTTTGCAGAATCAATCCGCTTTACGACCGCCTTCTCACTCTTGAACGGGCCGCTGATGATCTCGACGATTGTGCCCTCGGTGATACCGCTGACCACCGGTTTTGGCACCAGGAAGTGCTCGACCTCAGAGAGATCGGTCGCGCCCTGCACCACCGCGCGCGCATGGGGGATCAGCTCTACCAGCTGTTCCATCCGCGCGATGGCATCAGGGCTCTCCACAAGGACGTAGCCTCTCAGCTCTTCGGGCACCATGACCGCCGTAACGTGGATATCCTTCTGGTCCCTCGTCACCTTCTCGATGTTGTCGGCTACCGTCCGCTCCTGTTTTGCGGTCGTCTTTATAGCGTATATCTTGTTTTCGCTCTTCGCCATGGCTATCATCTGGGCAGTACCAGCATGATCTCGTATATTATAAAGCCGATAAGCCCGATAAGCAGGATGCCGGCCGCTGCCACGATCGCGATCTTTGAGAATTCGTCACGAGTCGGCGTCCTTGCCAGTTTCAGCACTCGCCAGTACTTCTTGAAGAATTCCTCTTCGATCTTGAAGGATTTTGCCTCTTTCAGTCTCTCTTTGTAATCCATCATACCGGCTCACTTCAGGAAGTCGATCTCAAACTGCTTCATCATCCGTGGCGTACCCTTTTCGCTTCTTCCATATATTTGTGGTGACCGGACACCGGTGACGACGAGCAGTGTCCGCATCTTGCCCTGCATATCGGGGTCGACCTGCGCACCCCATATGATACGTGCGTCGGGGTCGATCCTCTGGTAGACCTCCTGGATGACGCCTTCAGCCTCGGACATGGTCATGTCCGGCCCGCCGACCACATTGACGAGCGCCGCGGTCGCTCCGGAGATATCCACATCGAGCAGGGGGGAGCGTAGCGCCTTCTTGACTGAGTCAGCTGCCTTATCCTCGCTATCACTCTCGCCCATACCGATCATCGCGACCCCTCCCCGCTCCATGACGGTCCTGACATCGGCGAAGTCGAGGTTCACGAGTCCGGGGGTCGTTATCAGCTCGGTGATGCCCTTGACCGCCCGCATCAGGACCTCGTCTGAGACCTTGAAGGCGGCGTGGAGCGGGAGGCGGGGCACGACCTCGAGCAGGCGGTCGTTCGGGACGACGATGACGGTATCGGCAACTCCCCTGAGTCGCTCGAGACCGGCCTCGGCGTTCTGCGCCCGGATGGCACCCTCAGCCGTGAACGGCAGGGTGACAACGGCGATGGTCAGGGCTCCCTCTTCCCGGGCAGACTTCGCGACCACGGGTGCGGAACCGGTGCCGGTGCCGCCTCCAAGTCCGGAGGTGATGAAGACCATGTCGCATCCCTCGACCGCGCGCTTGATCTCGTCCTCATTCTCGAGGGCCGCCTCTTCGCCGACCTGCGGAATTGAGCCCGCACCAAGGCCACGTGTCCTCTGTCTCCCGATCAGGATGCGTGTCTCTGCGTTTGTCCTGATGAGGTGCTGAGCATCGGTGTTGAGGGCGATTAGCCGTGCTCCGTTGATCCCCTCTTCCATCATCCGGGTGACGGTGTTTGAACCTCCGCCCCCGCACCCGATGACTGCTATCTCGGTCCGGAGTTCAATGAGAATATCCTCAAGCTCCTTGTCGATCTCGGGAGATTCAGAAAAGCGCTGTTCCTCCCGCGCCCGTGAAAGTGCCTCTTCTACGATAGATTTCATGTATATCTCTCCAATCCCGGGATATGTATCCGTTTCACGCTGGTTGTCTGCACCATATCGGGTGTGATCTCCCGCCCGTCGATCTCGACCGTTCCTCCGCCGGCCAACGTGGCAAAGAGCGGGCCTTCTGGAACCCCGTGTCTATATGCCTTTGCAGGGTCGAATCGAACTTTCTGGAGGACGAGGTGATCACCTGCGATAATAGTGTTTTCACAGATAAGTAAGAGCTTTACGCACAGGGTAGTTATATCACTTGCGAGTCGGGAGGCCTCGCGCTCAAAACAAATAAATAGAGGTAAAACTTTCGATGAGGTTTTTGAGAGGTGAGCGACAGGGAATCTCCGCAAACTCTCGATAAAGCCATCTTTATCAGATTTTATGACTTCTTCTATCAGGTCGGGGTTAATCTCTACCGGAACGGGGATTCCGTCCCCGCAAAGCTCATGGATATGAACGCGTGAACCGGGAGCGATCTCCTCTGCAAGAGCCCTGATCGCACGGTATGTTCTCCACCCGAGATCCCCGATATCGAGGATCTCCGACTCAGAGAGAAGGGTGATCCCGGCGTCGTCGAGCATCCTCTCGATCCTCCTCACCTCATCGGTGGAGAGCGATTTTTTATCGATGTACGCCGCCACAGCACTGCTCGCCTCCTGCATCCGTCGGATCAGGTCAGGATCGACGAGCCCGATCTGGCGTGCCGGCAGCATGTGGCCGAAGGCGCCCCGGGACGAGAGGGCGATCTCGGTCTGTCGCACGGCGTAATGCGTCCCACCAAATCCAATGAGGTTGATCGTCTCCTCCGGCACCGCGGAGAGGATGCTCTCTGCGAGAGCCCGCCCGGCGACCGGGTCAGCCCACTCATCGGCGGTAGACCCGATCTCGACGAAGAGCGACGGCGTCGAGAGTTCTGTCGGGCCGTGGTGGGTCACCTCGTAGGAGACCCGGTAGCCTTCAGGGGCCCGGGCGGCGAGGTTCCTGAGGATGGCATGCATCCATGCCGGGGCTGCCGGCGCAAGCGCTCCCGGCTCCCCGCCGAGATCGGCGGTACCGTAGTTGCCGGTCACGTGCACGGTCAGGGCCGGAATCGGCCGCTCGCTCGCGTGCCGGGATATGAATATGATCAGGTCGGCCTCGACCTCCTCGTCGATCCGGTCCTGGTAGATCAGGCGCCCGTCGATCTTGTGGAACGTCAGCACATGGTTATCGGTAAGCGGCCATCTCCCACCGGCCGCAAGCAATTCTTCGAGGTTCTGGCGGATGTTCACCCCCGCAACATCCTGGATTGAATTGACAAGCGCGATCCGCATTATGTAGCTATGAGTCGGCGGGATGCTAAATGGTAATGGCACATCCTGCCCTGCATTACAACCGACACGTGAATATCCGCCGGGATGCGCAAAAAGGCAGGTCGATCACACAGTTGCCGGGGTGCCGCTTCCGGGAGTGGTTGTGAACGAACTATTGGTGCCTTCACCCCCGGATAGTAAATCCTATCTCCCTCTATGCAGACAGATGTACACTATGAACAACGAGAAGATCCAGAAGGCATTTGAGGCATATGGTATAGAGAACGAGATCACCTGTCCGCAGGTGTTTGAGATGTCGGAGAAGTACAGTATCCCGAAGATGGAGATCGCCCGGTACTGCAACCAGCAGGAACCGAGGATAAAGATCAGGGGTTGCCAGCTGGGCTGCTTCAAATGAGTCTCTTCCTCGAGGTCATCCCGGTCAGTGAGGCCGTTGAGGTTGTGCGGCGGGTCGCGCGCCCGCCCCGGAGCGAAGAGGTCGCGATCGAGGATGCTCTTTACCGGGTTCTCGCAGAGGACGTCCTCGCCGATATCGATATCCCCGGGTTTGACCGATCAACGGTCGACGGCTACGCTGTCGCCGCGGCCGATACCACGGGGGCCTCTGAGGCCATCCCGGCGATGCTCGGGTGCCTGGGCCGGGTTGGGATGGGGAGTGCGGACGGCTGTAGCATATCCCCGGGCCTGTGCAGGTACATCCCCACCGGCGGGGCTCTGCCCCGTGGCGCGGATGCGGTCGTTATGATCGAGCACGTAGAGGAGATCGGTGGTGACCTGCTCGTGCGCCGGCCGGTGGCGCCCGGCGAGAACGTGGTCTTCCAGGGCGAGGACTTCCGGGCAGGGCAGGTGGTGCTTGAGCGCGGCCGCGTGCTCTCTCCCCGGGACATCGGTGTCGCTGCTGCGGTCGGTGCCGGCCGGGTCTCTGTGGTGACGCCGCCGGTTATCGGGGTCATATCCACGGGAAACGAGCTCGTCCGGACGGACCGGGTCCCGGGGCCGGGGGAGGTGCGCGATGCAAACTCGTACCTCGTCGGCGCTTTCGTGGCGGAGCGGGGTTGCCTGCCGATCCATTTCGGGATCGTCAGGGATGAACGGGATGCGCTCGATGAGGCTATCACCGTAGCGCTTGCCCGGTGCGATGCGGTCCTGGTCTCCGGTGGTTCGTCAAAAGACGAGCGGGATAATACCGCGGCGGTCATCGCCGACCTCGGTGAGGTGCTGGTGCACGGGATCGCCATTGCGCCGGGGAAACCCACGATCATCGGGACGGCAGAGGGAAAACCGGTCATCGGGCTTCCCGGGCACCCGGCATCGGCGTATGTCGTTCTCGTCGCCATCGTCGACCACCTCCTCGCAGCGATGCAGAAGACCACTGTCGCCCGGCGGACCCTCCATGCCCGGTTGACAGAGAACATCCCCTCCGCCCGTGGGCGGGAGGATTATGTCCGCGTCCGGGTCAGGGAGGGTGAAGCCACGCCGGTCTTCGGGAAGTCGGGGCTCTTAAACACCCTGGTGCAGAGTGAGGGGCTTGTTCGGATCCCGGCGTCGAGCGAGGGGTTTGAGGCCGGTGAGGATGTGGAGGTGATACTATGGTGAAGCGATACCTCTCGGTCATAACGCTTGCTGAAGCGCTGGCGCTCATGGAAGACTCGTTCCAGACAACCCCCGGGGCCGCGCAGATCCCGGTGACGACCGCGGCGGTCGGGAGGATCACTGGAACACCCATATTCGCCAGATTCTCAGTCCCCGCTATCCACATATCCGCAATGGATGGGATAGCGGTCAGGAGCGCCGATACCATCGGGGCGAGCGAGCAGAACCCGGTGACCCTCCCGGACGCGGTCAGGGTCAACACGGGAAACATCGTCCCGCCCAAGTATGACGCGGTGATCATGATCGAGGACGTCCGGGTCGACGACGAGACCTACACCATCCGAAAGCCGGTCAGCGCCTGGCAGCATATCCGGCCGATCGGCGAGGATATCGGGGAGTCGGAGATGATCCTCCCGTCCTGCCACCGGATCCGCGCCCAGGATCTGGGGGCGCTCGCGACCTACGGTGTCACCGACATCGCAGTCAGGAGTGTCAGGGTAGGTCTCATCCCCACCGGGAGCGAGCTGGTGCCGGCGGGTGTGGTGCCGCCGCCCGGGCGGGTTGTGGAGAGTAACACCCTCATGGCCGCGGCAGTTCTTGAGGGGGCGGGTGCAGAGGCATACCGCTATGGTATCGTCCCCGACGACTACGACCTGATCCGTGCTGCTGTCCGCTGTGGTGTCGTCGAGAACGACATCCTGCTCGTCTCGGCAGGATCGTCGGCCGGAACCCGGGACTACACCGCTGAGATCATAGC
>JAAYND010000290.1 GCA_012521035.1 Methanomicrobiales archaeon | reverse complement strand
TCACGACCCTGATGTATATGACATCTGAAGAACTCGCCGGGGTTGAACTCATACTCTCGCTCCAGTAGAAGATGACCTCATCACCGTTTCTGACCGCCTGCGCATTGGCACCGACGCCGGGGGTCTCGCCGTTCACCTGGTACATCCAGCCACTCAGCCCTTCATTCTTCCTTCCCCTGACGGAGTCGATAAAGAGCGATCCGTACTGCGGGTAATGGGAGTCGTCGACGGTATACCCGACTCCGGCGGAATCGAGCGCCCCGAGGGCTGTCTGCCTCTCGACGTCGTAGGTCTTTTTACTGTTATCGGCGGTGAGGGTGAATGTCCCGGGGTTGAGGGTGACGGTGATCCAGGAGGCCGGCGTATCGCCGCCACTGCTGTCTCCGCCGCCACTGTCGCTTCCGCCACCCGGGGTAGAGATGGAGATATCGATGATGACAGTATGATCAGCCCGGTCGATGAGGGGCGCATACGTAGCCGGGTCTGAGGGGCAGTAGTAGAAGGCGAGGCGGTCACCGTCCGCGAGGGTGTTTCCGCCGATACCCGCAGGCGCTGCTACATCATTGATGAATATGCTCCAGGACCGTGCGTTCTCCTGTGACCAGTCCTCGTTTGCGATGCCGGCGATATCCTCAAGGAAGAACGACCCCATGGAAGCATACCAGGTATCGGAGGCGCTGAAGGTGAAACCACCGGCCTGTGCTGCAAGCGCAAGAGCCCCGAGATCGGTGGTGCGGTCGACTGTGTAGGAGGCAGAGGCGTTGTTCGAGGGGACGAACTGGAAAGTTTCGTCTCTCGTCAGGACAACCGATCCCTCCCATAGCGTGGGCACTGGTTCGGACGGCGCCTGAATGGAGGCGATGATACGGATCATCGCGCCGGCGGTCTCAGGGGCCGATCCCGGTGCACCATACCAGAAAGCTATGGTGTTTCCGTCAGCGAGCTGATAATCTGCTGCCTGGACTCCATCAGGTATCTCGTTATTGACCGAGTAATGCCAGGAGGCCCCTGAGGCCTCATTACCGTCTATACCACCGATGGAGGAGAGGATCAGCCCGTCATCCGTCTCCTTGACGGTGTAGTCAAACCTGCTCTTCTTTGCGGCGGCATCGAGTGCCCCGAGGGCTGAAGTCCGGTTGATCGTATAGGTAGCGCTCTCATTGTTAGACGGGGTGACCGTGAAGGTCTCCCCATCCGTGAGCGGCACCGTTCTGCTCCACCTGACAAATGCAGGTTCAGTGGCCTCCCCATCTCCGAAGGCATAGAAACGGTTGTTCTCAGCGCCGATGTAGAGGACGCCATCCGATACCGCAGGCGAGGAGGCAAAGAACGCGGCATCCGAACCACCACCCGGGGCCTTGAGTGTATATGACCAGACCTCTTCGCCGGTCCTGGCATCCACCGCATACAGGGTGCCGGTCTTCTCGTTCGTCGCGGCGTAGACGAGGTTCCCGGCAACGACCGGGGAGGCATCCATCCGCGCAGACGGGAAATTCCAGAGTGGGTTCCCGGTCCCGCCGTCATAGGCGTGGAGGCCATCGGAAGACCCGGTGATGATGGTTTCGCCTGCAACGACCGGCGTCGAGAATGTCCCCCCGAGGCTTGCGTTCCATATCTCATCGCCCGTGCTCGCATCGAGGGCGTGGAGCCCCTCAACCGTCGTTACATAGACCTTCCCATCGCTGACGACCGGTGTCGACTTCACGGCGGTCGGGAGAGAGACGTTCCACGCATCGGTTTGGGTGCTGGTATCAATACAGAAGAGGTTGCTTTCGTTTCCTGCGACGAAAACCTTCCTATCTGCGGCCGCAGGAGAGGTGAAGTAACCGACGGCTCCACCAGTGGGGAAAGACCATGATCCGATGCCTTCAGGTGTGAAGGCATGCAACACACCGTCCGAGGCAGAGAGGGTGTAGATCATCCCCTCGTAGACGAGCGGCGAGGATGAGAGCCCGAAGTAGCCGGTCTTATCGATCCGGTCGCTCACCCAGAGCGTCTCCCCTGTCTCCTCGTCGATGCAGTAGAGTCGTCCGTCAGTCCCGCCGAGGTAAATCTGACCGTCGGCGATGGCGACGCCCGAGACCGACCCGACATCAGCACCGCCGAGTTCGTTCATCCAGATCTCCGCCCCGGTGGTGGCGTTGCAACAGACTAGCCCCATCGGATCCACGTCGGTGAAGTCCATATCCGGCCAGGTCGCGACGAAGACCTTTCCATTATGCACCGCCGGTGATCCGTCGGCATATTCGCCTGTCTCTGCCACCCAGAGGATGGCGTTCGTCTGCGGCCCATCTCCCGGGATGTAGCCGGTCCGTTCTTCATCGTAGTGAAAGATCGGGTATGACGCGCTCGCCACCCCGACAAGCAGGAGTACGAGCATGATGACCCCAACAGCGATTGATGACAGTCTTGATCTCATGTACACAAATAGATCTTATTTAAGTTAATAAAACTTTATAAATTAATTTTTAGTTAACTAAAAATCTAACATATTGGGAGAATACTTCAGGATGGCAGCGCCCCCCCTGCTGGCAGTTCCAGAACTATTTCGGCTCTATTTGGGCGGAATAGGCCATACGATCCTCAAGTCCCCCGGGCGGTATCCGGCAGATCCAGGTCACCCGGGGGCGCACACGCACCCCCGCCGGCAAGACCACCAACCGAACCCCTGGTACTCTCCTTTGCACGCGAGAGGGAAGGCACCGCAACCTATAATACGCCCGGTGCCCCTCCATGGTCCGGGGTCAGAACCGTGATCACTACGAAGTATGCAGACCTGGCACCCGAGCAGGTGAAACAGGTACAGCGCTGTGAAGAGGAACTCGGCGTAACGATCGTAGCGTATGCAAAGCCGGCATATGCGGAGCTGAGTGAGGGGGATCTCAAGAAGGTCCAGGAACTCGAGAAGAGCCTTGGCCTCTCGCTCGTGGCCTACAGGGTCTGATCGAGACCTCCTCCGACGCTCTTTTTTGGCTTCCTGAACCTGGACACCCCTGCTCGCTTCTGGCGCTCAATCCGCCGCCCTGAGGATCCTCAGAACCTCCTCGACCCGCTCCACCCTGACCGCACCCCGATCAAGCAACCTCCGTATGATAGCGCCGGCCTCCCCCCCGGTATGGTCCTGGAACGCCCGGCTCCCCCCGCCGCAGAGGAATATGATTGGCTTATCCCGGTAGTCCTCCAGTATCCGTATATTCTCTATGTTGCCCGGCCCTATGGGCATTGCAGTGACGATGACCGCGCGCGCAGAACCGATATGCTGCCTGAGGTCAGCGCGGGCGCCGGCAGATATCGCGGCAAACGGCGCCTCGCTTATGCAGGGGATACCGAGCTCCGTCGCGGTTGTATAATCGGTATCCATGAGGTTGAGCACGCCGGCGCTCACCCGGAACCCCTCACGGTGGAGGGCGTAGAGGAGGTCGGACCCCGTGCCGCCGCCGCATATGACGTGCACGCCCCCCTGTGGCTGATGGCCCGGGGCATGCCCGTATACCGGGAGGATGTAGGGCTTCCCTGTCAGGGGATGGGTCTTTACCAGGACATCGATCCCGTACACTTCGTGGATCGCCTCCCGGGTCAGCACATCCGCAGGCTCACCGACGGCAAACACCCTCCTCTCCTTCAGCATGATCAGGCGGTCGCAGTAGTAGGCTGCCAGGTTCAGGTCATGAAAGACGCTGACCACGGTGACCGCATCGGTGAGACCCTTTATGATATTCAGGATCTCAATCCGGTGGCTGATATCCAGGTTCGATGTCGCCTCATCGAGGAGCAGGATCTTCGGTTCCTGCGCGAGCGCCCGTGCGATGAGAACCCTCTGCCTCTCGCCGCCGCTGATCTCGTTGACCGATGAGTCGGCGAGGTGCGCGACGTTTGCAAGGCGCATGGCGCCCTCACAGATCTCCAGGTCGCGGGCGGTCCCGGAGGAGAGCCTCCCGATGTAGGGATGCCTTCCCATCATAACGATATCGCGCACGGAGTAGTCGAAGCTGATCGATGTCCCCTGCGGCACGACCGCTATCTGCTGGGCCATCTCCCGGAAACTGAGAGAGTCGAGGCTCCGGTCATTGAGACGGATCTCCCCACCCTCCGGGGCGACTATCCGGCTCATCGCCTTGATGAGCGTCGTCTTCCCGGCCCCGTTCGGCCCGATGATACCAAGGATCTCGCCTCTCTCTGCATTCAGCGATATCGCTTCGAGAACCTTCTTTGCGCCATAAGAGACGTCAATACCGATGACCTCGACTGGTTTCATGCTCTCATCCGGCTCCGCAGGAGGTACATGAAGAACGGTGCGCCAAAACAGGCAGTGATGATCCCGACCGGCATATCGCCGGCGAACGTCCTTGCGAGCGTATCAGACCAGAGGAGGAGGATCCCTCCTGC
>JAAYND010000289.1 GCA_012521035.1 Methanomicrobiales archaeon | reverse complement strand
TCCGGGGTAACTTCCGGGGTAACTTCCGGGGTAACTTCCGGGGTAACTTCCGGGGTAACTTCCGGGGTAACTTCCGGGGTAACTTCCGGGGTAACTTCCGGGGTAACTTCCGGGGTAACTTCCGGGGCGAAGAAGGTCAGGGTAACGCCGCGGTCGTCCTCCGACCACTGCGGCGGCGGTAGACCGCGTTCGGCGCAGGCCTTTTGAATCAGTGCGATACCTCTCCCAACTTTCTCCATATATCCGCGCAAGTATATCACATGAGCAATGTCCGGATTGCGCAGAACGGATAGTGTTCCTGCTTTAAACCTGCTCGGTATCACGCCTTCTGGAAACCTTCCGGAATTCCAGATTTCCAGACGATCAGGATAGATATGAATGATGATTCCGCCGGAAAAGTCACTATAATCACGGTGGGCGAAAGCGTTGACCAGACCTTCACGAATGGCATTCGATGGATAGAGGGGTTCGTCCTGGCGTTTTAAATCTGTAGTCCTGAAACGTGATGTTGTAGGAGTATTCCTCAGGATAAAAGCATATACATCCTCTAATACTGGTACCAACGGGCCTTCGTAGGATTTCATATCGTGGTACGTATCGCCAGCCCTATCCGTCCTAAAAACCGCTGCCCGAACCCGGGTCTGTGGATATCGAATGGTGGGATTTGCTCCGAAGAGGACATCGCCACCATTTGTCAGACGACCATACTTAGAGACCGAGAGATCCTCAAGAATCATGATCGGATTGTCACCGTCACGGAATGGGAACCGCCCTGATTCAACCACAGCCTTTACGGTGGACCGAACCTCATTGAAATTTAGATCCGCGTTCATATCCGCGGAAGAAAAGCGGCGCTCCCACCGCTCGGGCTCTACCTGCTTGCGGAGCACCATATCGCGGATGGTCTCGACATCCGCTTTCTGGGTGGTCTGCCCTGTCCGGGTGTTGGCCTCCCCGGTCCGAATATAGATGACATTCTCAAATGCGTACGGCAGATCTTTACCGGCCGGCACCTCAACGACGAGCAGTGTCCTTCCCTCAACCTCGTGTACCTGAACCGAGACCAGCGCTCCGGGAGAAAGACTTCGTTGCAGCCTCACTTCGAGATCTTTTGCCAACCCGGCGGCACTATCGATACCGGTGAGTTCGCCCCTCTCATCTACACCGCAGACAATATAGCCGCCGGAAGTGTTCAGAAAACCGCAGACCGTCGGACCGATGACTCCTATCTCCTGGCAATCAGATTTGAACTCAACACTCTGTCCCTCCCCGAGCGACAGGAGTTTTCTAACTGCTTCCACCTTCATGATCGACGCCTCCTGTCCTGAATGGCCCTGGAAACATTGGCACTATCCCCAAAGTTTTCTTTCACAAACGCCTCAACTTCCTGGTAGCGTGAAAACTGTGCGGTCGCAAAGAGGGCTGCGTCATCGTCTGACCTGTACATCTGAACCCAGTTGCCCTGCCGGTCCCGCAGGGGTTTCCCGGAAAGAATGGCCTCTTCATACATATCGATGACGCGGAGATCATCCATGATCCGGTTCTTCTCCAGAGTGAGTCTACCCCGGCCCGCCTCCCCCTTATGGCCAATATAATTCAGGAGCTGCCTGGCAAACACCACATGATCGTGGACAAGGAGCCAACGCGGCTTATTCAGTTCGATGGCTCTCTTTAACTCCAGGTGGGTGATAGATGGCCCGTCCCCATCTTTCCCGCTCCCGTAATGGGGGGTGATCAGCCCGAGGAATAGGTCGCAGTTATCTACGGCCGCGATGCAGTTTTCAAAGGCGGAACGGTTTGAAAAAACCGGAACAGTTCCCTTGTGGGAGATCCAGACTTCATAGCCAAACATGGTTAAAAGCGTGTAGATCCGGTCCAGGAGCTCTTCGATGCCATACACCGTAGAGGATACCATAACTGTGAGTTTCTTACTGTCCTGCATCCCTTCCTCCCCGATCATGCGGCTTTTCCTCATACCCTGTTGAGAGAATTGTGTATAAGGCTTTTCGGACCTCAGCGGAACTCTCCAGCCACGCCGACAACGCATCGGGAAGGGTTTCTCCCCCATACAGTGCCAGCTCTTCACGGACCATCCCCGCCGGCTGCGCAACGTAGAGTGGGATGCTCAGGTTTCCATTATTGGCACGGAGTTCCAGAAGCGTCGCCACGTACGCAAACTCCACCTCATCCGAAAACGCCCGGTAAGCCCCGACGATCCGCTTGATATGCTCGTCGGTGAGGAAACTCTGCGCCCGCTCCCCGGTGACCTCGTTGACAGCGTTGATGAAGAGGATTCTGCCCCGCCGTTCCTCGGGTTTCCTCGCCCGGCAGACGACCACACACGCCTCCATCGGCGAGTTATAGAAGAGGTTCGGCCCGAACCCCAGAACGCACTCGATCAGGTCCGCCTCGATCAACCTGCGCCGCATCTCCGCCTCCTCCTGCCGGAAGAGAACCCCGTGCGGGAAGAGGATCGCACACCGGCCGGTTTCTTCGTCCATGCTCGCCAGGATGTGCTGCCAGAAGGCGTAGTCGGCCCGGCCCTGCGGCGGGGTCCCGAGAACATTCCGCCCCCAGGGATCGGCGGCGAAGGCGGACCGGTCCCACTGCTTGATCGGGTAGGGTGGATTTGCCAACACCACGTCGAATCGCTGCAGGCGGTCGCCCTCCACGAATCCGGGCGCAGAGAGGGTGTCGCCGCGCACGATCTGAAACTCCTCGATACCGTGGAGGAAGCAGTTCATCCGGGCGATGGAAGAGGTCATCAGGTTCCGTTCCTGGCCGTACAGGCGAACGTTGCGCCACTCGAGCCCCCGGGAGCGGAGGTGGGCGATGGCGGAGAGGAGCATCCCACCGGAGCCGCAGGTCGGGTCGTAGATCGTCTCGCCCGGCTGCGGCTCCAGCATCTCGGTCATGAGGTGGGCGACGGTGCGGTTAGTGTAGAACTCGGCCGCAGTATGGCCGGAGTCGTCGGCGAACTTCTTGATCAGGTACTCGTAGCCGTTCCCGAGTTCATCCTCGGGGAGATTGGCGATGGTGAGGTCGAGCGAGGAGAAGTGCTCGATGAGATCGCGGAGCATGGCGTCGGAGAGCCGATCCTTGTTTGTCCACTGTGCATCACCAAAGATCCCGTAGAGTTTATCCGGGTTTGCCGTCTCGATGCAGCGCATTGCTTTCTGCAGGGCCTGACCGACGTTTGTCGTCACCTTGCGGAGATCGTTCCAGTGGCACTCATGAGGGATCTGGAACCGGTAGTTCTGCGGGAACCGGGCATACTCTTCATCGCCCCCGGACTCGGTGAGAGCTGCCCGATACTCCTCATCATGGACATCGGAGATCCGTTTGAAGAAGAGCAGCGGGAAGATGTATGTCTTGAAGTCGGCTGCATCGACAGGCCCACGCAGGATATTGGCGGCTTCCCAGAGGTGGGATTCGAGCCGGGCAAGGGATGTTGTCGTGGTGTCCATTGTCAGACCTCAAGAGGGTTGTTCGAGCGCTACGGAGGGGACGGGAAGACGGTTTTCTCCTGTAGATCATCCGTCTCCGCCTGCCGTAGCATACCAGGTATCAATTTTAGATCAGGACTATATTAACCTACCATTTTTCTGTATCCGGGTATCTCTCGGCATTTCCCCTCTCAAAAAGCATACCCGCCAGCGCATCGAATAACCTCATATGGATACTCCGGCCCCGGCGCCGGGCGAGAGCACGGTATGAACGGCAGCACGCCGATCCCGGCCCTCGTCTTCATACGCGACCGCATCCTCCGACACAGGAAAAACTGCTCCCTGAACGGCTGATGCCCCGGAGCTGATCGGACCGGGCGGTGTGGCGACTGCGTCTTCAGATCGGCCCTGACCTGGCTGCCGGCGAGGCGGGTGATGGAGAACCTGCGGCCCTGACCTCTCCGATCTCGTCCAGGCCCCGGGCTACCTTGCGGACGTTGAGGCCGGCCCCCTAAACCACCTTCCTGAGCGTCAACCGGAACGCCGCGCCTTCCTCCGGGTGGCCCGGCACCCGGTCATCGACCTGGATCCTGCCACCGTAGCGCCGGACGAGGATCTGCACGAGGTAGAGGCCGAGCCCCTCCCCGACGCCCCGTTTCTTCTGCTCGTAGCGACGGAAGATCGCGTC
>JAAYND010000288.1 GCA_012521035.1 Methanomicrobiales archaeon | reverse complement strand
TCACGACATCCGGAACCGGTACCTACTACATAGGCGAGGAGATTACGCTTTCCGGTACCAACACCGACAACCCCAACACTGTTTACCTCTTCCTGACTGGTCCGAACCTCCCCAGCAACGGTGTCAAACTTGAAGATCCTAAACAGGAGGTTATAACAAGTGCTGGTGTAAAGGACTTCACTACTGCAGATGTCAAGGCCGACGACACCTGGTCAAAGAAGTGGAACACCGCTGGTCTGCCCCTTGATGCAGGCAGTTATACGATCTATGCTGTCTCAAAGGACAAGGACAAGAGCGGCCTCTCTGAGGCCAAGTATGCTACAGCCTCCATCTCGCTCCGGACTGGGTTTATCTCTGCAACCACAAGCAGTGCCACCGTCGCAAAGGGTGATAAACTGATCATCTCCGGAACCGCACAGGGCAACCCAGACAACGTGTTCGTCTGGATATTCGGTAAAAACTACTACGGTCAGCCCAGCGCACTCTTCGTAAGAGATGCTAACGTTGAGTCCGACGACAGCTTTGAGGTAGAACTCGATTCGGCGGATACAGATAGTCTCGCTGGTGGCCAGTACTTTGTCATTGTACAACACCCGATGGGTTCTAAGATCGGGAGTAATGCTGGATCAATCACCTATAACACCGTCGCCGGAACAATCACGGCACCGGACCTTCCCGCCGTGACAATCACCGACCTGCAGGCACCTGCTGCAGCGACTGCGCTGATCAACGCCCTTGACTCGCCGAACATTCCGGACACCTATGTGAAGCTCACGTTCGTTGTCGAGGAGCCTCAGCTCTTCATTGACCCGATCAGCACCAAGGAAGCAGGGAGCAAGTTCACGATCACCGGCACCACAAACCTCGCGGTCGGTGGCACGTTGGTCGTTGATGTGACCTCCGCTGCGTTCCAGCCTGGTGAAAAGACCGAGGCTTCCGCATTCTCCGGAACCGGTGGCAGTGCGATCATCGAGAAGGGTGACGGCATGAACAAGTGGGCCTTCGAGGTCGATGCGACCGACTTCAAGCCCGACCAGTACATCGTCACGGTCGAGTCCATTGAGGCTAGAAGAACCGCGACCGCTCTCTTCGACCTGGTCGAGGCAACCGAGAAGCCAACCACCCCGCCCGCTGAGGTAACCACTCCGCCCGCCGGTGAGGTAACCACTGCCCCGCCCGCTGGCGAGACCACTCCAACCGAAGCCGCCCCAACCCCCGGGTTTGGAGCACTTGTCGCTCTGGCTGGTCTTGGTGCAGTTGCCTTCCTGGTCCTGCGCCGGAAGTAAACCTGACTAACTAACCCTATTTTTTATTTTGCACAGTTCCTGAGTGATTTTTTGGGTACGGGACGGTGTTGCAGGCCCGGCAGATACTGAAGAGAACCCGGCGGCCCCAAATCGCTATTGAAACTAAAAGGGTTATGTGTCCCTGAAAAGGTACCAGGAAGTACACTGGCGACGAATTACAGGAACGGATCTCCAGACCTTCCCCTGTGCCAATTATCCGACGATCCCCACCCGCCGGCAGCCCCTACCCCCAGATCGGATCGTTCCCGAACCGCTCCATCCAGTACCCGGCAGGGTTCTGCTCCAGATCTTTTGCGAGATCCTCAAGCCGGAACGAGAACCTCTGGTTCATACAGTAGTCGACCAGGAGGTCGTACGCCTCCCTCAGGCGGAGTGTCATCTCGTGTGCCTCTGCCGGATCGCTCTGCGAGACGTCCGGGTGCCACTCGCGGACCCGCTCGCGGTAGCGCCTCCGGATCTCGTTGAGGCTGGCACGGTCCCGGATGCCGAGCACCTCTGCCGCCTCCCGCACCTGCCTGGCAGTAACTGGAGCCATTAACCACTCGTGTACGCTCCCGCAGGAAAAGGCTTCCGGAGTACCAGGAGCGATTCTTTTTTAGTCGTGGAGGTAGACCTCTCCCGGTATCACATGGCTGAGAATCCACCGATCATCTACCTGAACAACGCCGCCACGACCTGGCCGAAACCCCCGGGGGTAGTTGAGGCAGTACAGGAATCCCTCGCTCTCCCCATATTCGGGTCGGGGAGGACCACCGGCAGCCAGGGAGAGGACTACATCTCACTTGCACGGGAGGCGGTCGCCGGCCTCCTCAGCGTAGACCCGCCGGAACACGTGGTCTTCACCCAGAACGCGACCGACTCCCTAAACCTCCTCATACAGGGTTTCCTCGCCGGCTGCGATGCCGGCTGTCACGTCCTCACGACCGCCCTTGACCACAACGCAGTCCTGCGACCGCTCCACGAACTCGAACGCCAGGGACGCATCAGGCTCACGATCCTCCCCTTCGCAGAGGACGGCACCGTCCACCCCGATACGGTTGAGGCCGCTATCACACCTGAGACCCGACTCATGGTCACGACTCACGGGAGCAACGTGCTCGGGTCAGTGCAGGATGTCGCCGGCATCGGGGAGATCCTGCACGATCATGGGGTCTACTTCATAGTCGACGGTGCCCAGACCGCCGGCCACATACCGATAGACCTCCAGGCCCTCCCGGTCGATGCCTACGCCTTCACCGGTCACAAGGCGCTCTTCGGCATCGCAGGGACCGGCGGGTTTTACCTGCAGGATCCGGAGTCGATCGCGCCCATCCGCTACGGGGGGACGGGGACAGACTCGTTCTCTCTCTTCCAGCCCCGCGATATGCCGGAGCGGTTTGAGGCGGGGACACATAACACCCCCGGGCTTGCGGCTCTCGCGGCCGGTGTGAACTACATACAGTCCATCGGGCTTGCAGCCATAACAGAGAAAGCAGATCGTCAGACTGCGTTCCTCATCCGTGAACTCAAAAGTGAACCAAACATAACGATCCATAACACTCACCCTGCCCTTCCCATAATCTCGCTTGAGATCCAGGGCATCGAGAACGATGACGTGGGGTTCATTCTCGCCCGCGCCTATGGGATCATCGCCCGCACCGGGCTTCACTGCGCTCCCCTCGTGCACAGGGTGATCGATGGTGGGGTGGGTTCCGTGCGGCTCAGCCTCTCCTGGTTCACGACCGACGAGGAGTGCCGGACTGCAGCAAAAGCAATAAAGGAGATTGCAAAGAATGCGAATCCTTCGATCAGTTCGCCATAAGTCCTGTGCCGACGGCTCGTTCATGAAAGAGTTTCTCCTCAGCGACCCCATACCGGAGGGCTTCTTCACCTACCTTGAGAACTTCGGCGAGGTTGAGGCACTCCCAAACCTCGGTGAGGGGTTCTACAAGTTTGAGAAGCCCGACTGGTTCTCGATCAAAGGCTTTGTCGGGGATACCGCCGTCGAAGTCAGGTTCAAAAAAGAGGTCATGAAACTGACAGTAGACTTCCTCTACCTCCTCTTCACATCTTACCGGGAGGGAGCGGTGGACCTCTCCCGGGTGAAACAGCGGGAAGAGGCGGTCGGGCGGCGGGTGCAGGAGCACCTATATGGGCACACCTGACGATGACGTATTCGAGCGGTTCGCGGAGGACTACGACCGCTGGTTTGATGAGAACCTCGCTGCATATCGCGCGGAGCTTACCCGGATCAGACGCCTCCTCCCCCACCCGGGCACCCGTGCTATCGAGGTAGGGGTCGGATCCGGACGGTTTGCCGGCCCCCTCGGGATCCCGCTCGGGCTTGAGCCCTCGCTCCCCCTCGCCCGGATAGCGCGCCGGCGGGGGATCGAGACGATCCTCGGGAAAGGGGAGGCGATCCCGATCAGGACCGGGACATGCTCATCGGTGCTCCTGGTGACGGTCATCTGCTTCCTGGATGACCCGGTCCCGGCACTTCTGGAGATCCACCGTATCCTCGCCCCACGGGGAACCCTCGTGATCGGGTTTCTCGACCGCGAAGGAGAGGTCGCCCGGAAGTACCGACGCGATACGAGAAAACACCGGTTCCTCTCCCGCGCCCGCTTCTACTCGATAGATGAAGTCCGGGATCTTCTCGGGCGTGCCGGGTTCTCCATAAAGGAGGTCGAGTCCCGGGCCGGCTTTTCGGTCATCGCCGCAGAGAAGAACGGGTAGAGAGGCCGGCCAGGCAAAGGCGCGCTCCGGAGGTGGTGACTGCCGCTCAGTACACGCCCTCACCCGTCGCGAGGATGCCCCTCACCGGGTAGGTACCGTTGCACGCGCCCGCAAACTCACCATGCACCATCTCGCGATATGAGTTTGACTGCCAGCCTAGAACCCACCACTCGTTTGCCCCTGAAAATTCAGATGAGATGGTGAGGATGTTCTCATCTCCAGCACCAAACGAGAGGATGAACGGTACCTCGATGATGTACCCGGATGCTCCGGGGCTCACGTAGTAATCGTCAGTAGAGCTGCTGAGGTTGCGGATGACCCGGTAGGGCTTGAGCAGGGGCTCAGTTCCCATCGGCGTTCTGGTGTCTATCTCGCGGCCGGTGGCACTGGTGATGTGGATCTCCCTATCAACGAGCACCGGTGTCTCTTCCGAATACCGATCTGAGTAGATCTCTGTGGGTTCCGGGAGATCCGACTCGTTCTGCCCCGGCATAATCAGGATCGGCTCGATGCGGCTTTTATAGACGGGATCGATCCTGCCGGCCGCGATCTTCAGCATGGGGATCCCATCGACGCACTCGATCGCCACCGTGATGTTGTCCTGGTCGAAGCGGCTGAAACTCGCGTGGGAGAGGTCGAAGGGCGTCACGTTCACGCCGGTCCCGGGATCGTAGCGGGAGGGAAGAGGGATCAGGAGGATCGTATCATCGAGAGGTCCTGATGTCGAGATCTCGAGGTCATATCGGTACGACGACCTGAAACTCTCTGATGCGGATTGGCCGAGCATTGCTGCGATCAACACTATACATGCGACAGCGATTACCCCGAGGATACCCGCTTTCCTGAGAATGCTCAAATCAGCTCACCCGTTAGCGATGATCCTGATGTTGGTGCACTCATACTCACCGGGATCCTCTCAATACACCGGGATCAGGCCGGGGTGCGCCCCGGTGATGCTCCTCCCACCCCCACGGGTGACCACGAAGGTGTTCTCGGTCCCGACCATCCCGACGCTCCCTACACCCTTCTTGGGCTCAAGGGCGATCACCATCCCTTCTTCAAGCGGTTCATCAAAGCCCCGGGCGATCACCGGCATCTCGTCGACCTGGAGACCAACGCCGTGGCCAAGGAAGAACACCCTCCGGTCACCAAACCCCATGAAGTTCTCAAGGAACTCGGGCTCCAGGTCGGCGATTATCGTCTCGTAGACCTCTGAGGGGCTGGTCCCCGGCCGTAGCAGCTCTGCCGTCTCATCCTGGATCTCCACGCACCGGTGGTGGGCCTCTATCGCCTCATCGGGGATCGAGCGCCCGAACATATACGTCATCGTCTTGTCGGTGTGGTAGCCCTGCACCCCGCACGCGCAGTCGACGAAGACGAGATCCCCGTCCGCAAGCATCCGGC
>JAAYND010000287.1 GCA_012521035.1 Methanomicrobiales archaeon | reverse complement strand
TACGCAGCAGCAGTACTTGCAATCTGGCTCATCATCGTCACCTTCTTCATGGTTCTCAACCGCACACTCGATCTTGAGGTCTACTTCGTCCTCTCGCTCATCGGCCTCCTCGTTGTTGCGGTCCTCGTCGATGGAGCCTTCTCACGACCACGCTACATGCGCTACCTCGGCTACGTCATCGCCGTTGGAGTCGCCCTCTTCGCCTACATCGTCGTAGAGAAGATCCTGGAGATCATTGCCGCATGAGACCCCGGACATCCCACATCATCCTCGTGGCCGCAACCCTCGTGGCGATCCTCATCCTCGCAGCGCACGCAACCACCCCTATACTCTATACAGCAGAGAACATATCGACCGCCGCCCACGCAGACCCCGCGACCATAAAGAAGCGCTCCCCCGGGGATGCCGCATCTCTGATCCCCCTCATGGACGAACTCCTGGACCAGACAGGAACCCTCACCCTCACCATCAAACTCAAGGACTACGAGAGCGCCGAACGCGACCTCGCTCACTACACCGCACTCTCAAACCGCTTCGATCGACTCGTCATTACCCTTGATGTCTCTGATACCGATATCGGCGAGTTTCAGCAGATGAACCGGCAGAACCTCGACTCTCTCACGACCCTGCTCGACGACTCCCGGCGGCTCGATGACCTGAAGAGACTCGAGATCGAGGTCAGGGGCGATGATGGCCGGCATACAGCCGTCGTCTATGAGGGGGAGGCCCTGCGGCAGAAGATGCATCAGGGATTCTCAACATACGCAGAGCGGGTACCCGCAATGTCCAGGATCGCGGAGAACTACGAGATCAACACCACCACCTATCAGGAGAGCACCGAACACTTCGCCGAGGCTGCTGAGGCCGCGGATACGTGGCGGAAGGAGACCGGCGGAAAAACACCCCCCTCCCCCCTCAGCATAAACCTCACCCCGACCGAGGGCTCCTACGGGGACGTGATCCGGATCAGCGGGACGCACCTCTCCTCGAAGGTTCCGGTCGAGATCTACGTCGACAGCAGACTCGCAAAGACCACCACCCCCGATGACAGCGGGCACTACGTCTGCTCCTACCGGATCGGTAAGATACTCGCCGGACTACACCTCGTCTACGCGACCGCAGGCCCGGCCTACTCTGACGTCAGGACATTTACCGCCCTCCCGGGAAACACCACCCTCACCCTCACTCTCGAGGAGGTGAGTCAGGCAACCGTCGCCTGCACCGGGGCCCTCATGACCGGTGATCGACCGGTTACGGGCGCCCCGGTCGTCCTCAGGCTCGACGATACAAAGCTTATCGAGGCCAGGACCGATGAAAACGGCACTTACACAAAAAAGATCGCCCTTTCGGCCGGGGATCATACCATCCGGGCCGAGTTCCACGGCGCGGGCTTCCCCCTGAACCCCTCCGAGAGCGAGACTGAGACCTACCACGTTTCAGGTGATCTCCCCTCCCCTCTCCCCATCATCGCCGGGACCGCGGCCCTCCTCGGCACCGTGTGGTACCTGAGGCGGCGGCACCAGCGAGAGGTCACCCCGGAAAAGGCGCGTCTGGAGACTGCCCAGGAATCTC
>JAAYND010000036.1 GCA_012521035.1 Methanomicrobiales archaeon | reverse complement strand
ACAACAGTGTAGAGAAATCATTACCCACTCAGATAGATCTCGCTCTGGGAGTTCGAATACACCTTATTGTTCTGACAGATCGTGGGATATATGTCCTCAATACTCCAGTAATCATTATATGCCTCTGGGCCGCTTGCGAAGCGTTCTATGGTGTTATATGTCGCCAGGTATACGTATGCGCTTAAAAGCGGTTCAAAGTCTATTTTTGGTAGAAACGGAGGTGTCCTTGCAAAATTGCCGTAAGAAGTCAGCACATTGTCTTTCCGTGTTCTATCCGCATAGACGATCGAATCACTCTCCATGTATCTACTCAACCAGCGAGCACCAAAGACATCATGCTCCGGTATGAACGTTCCGTAGAACACATTTTTCGGAACACCGGCCCCGTACCTCTTAATTGAATCCTGACTCAGGGCGATGGACGACGGGTGATCGTTTGCGCACTCGTAGATCCAGCCCGTGCTGAAGAGGAATAGAATTGAAAAGAGAATTGAGAGGAGGAATAGTGGTTTTTGTCCTATAAACCGCCTGTTCCGGAGTATTGTAGTGCACACTTTCGATGATGCCGCAAGTATGCTGATACCGCCGATAACGCAGAGTGGAGAGAGAAAGATGAGCATAATCTGGTAGAGCCTTGTGGTGTTGAGCGTACTGGAAAAATTTGGTACCAGGATACCTGAAATTCCAAAAAGAAGTGCAATAAAAGAGAATGTCGTGTATTCTCTTGAAAAATTGCCGCTAGATCGCCGAATCCAGATCGCGATAAATCCGATGACGATGAATATCAGGGTAATGAGATGGAGGCCTTTGGCGATACTATGCAGGGGCGATAGTGGAGCGGTAATAAGCAGATCCAGCCCCTCCGTTGCTCCAGGGTTCAATAAGTCTACAACGATCGTACTGCCGATATATTTGGTGATCGATACTGCAGTGGCAAAGGAGGTACCTCCTGCGACGAGCATATACCACCCGAATGTAAACCCGGCAAAGAAGAGGACATGAGCGAAAGTCAGTGTTTTTTCATTTTCTCTCTGGTTTAAGGGATTTGTATCTGACATTACCCCTTTTGTCATTTCCTGCATAAGTTTGGCTATGGTGCCTTTGCGGGATGTAACAAATGGGGAGAGGGTCATGTACAGCCAGACTGCGGTGAGGGATAGCAGGTAGATATACGATGTGCCGTAATGTGAAACAATCAGAGAAGCCCCAAATACAACAAATAATGCGAAATTTGTTATTCGAGGAATGTTTCTTGCGGCCATTATCATAATTAGCAGAACTAAAAAGAGTTCTGCAATCTCCTGGCGTGCCAGGGAGGCCATCTCCGCGTAAAAGGTTATGAAGGAAGTGAAGAAGAAACATGCAAGGAAAGCGTTCTTTGCCGTAGTTTGTCTTTGAAAGATGTGATATAACCCCAGGGGCACAAGGGAAAATATAATTGGATAGACTAATTTGAACACCCATGTCAGGCTCAGTCCCGTGATATACGAGTACACCGGTGCCAGAATGACGACGCTCAACATTGCGTTCACGTTGCCGGGACTTGTGAAATCCCAGAGTGCGCTATCGATGACAAGATTTGCAAGAAATGTCTCATAATGAATGTCGTAACCCCAGAGGTACGGAGATATGAGCGATGTGTGAAGCAATAGCGATATGGTGATGGTAATGATCGCCAGGGGGTACAGGGTCTCCGGGATCACCCGGTTTAATCCAACCAGTACGGGTATAATCGCGATGAACGCGATCACTACCATAAGAATTGCGTTGCAATGGTATTGATTTACGAAATACACTCCTATAATTGTCAGGAGAGGCACCAGGTACAGGAGAAGTGCAGGCCTTGAGAGGATCAACTCCATATCGATATATCCAGGTCTGGGGGATTTCGTGCTCCTGATGAGACTGAGTACGAGAAGGATTGCTGACACACCATTCAGTGTTATCAGGGTTAAACCTGGTGATAACGGTCGGGAAATCCCGAAGATGGGATAAAAAATATTCATAAACAATCCTGTGGCCATGAGAATTGCCACACTCAATCCGGTTGCATAGAGAAGTGTCTCAAGGGTACTTACATTGTGAATCCGCATGATCCTGAGTGTGATTATTCCTGGAACAAATGAAAAAAAAGCAAACCCCAGGATCGTTTGAAAGTGTGAGATCAGTGGATCTGTACTTGCTAAAAATTGGGTACCAAGGAGTCCAAGTTGTAGCGCCAGGATCGTTATGGAATAATTCCGGATCTCCCAGTCGTTTAGCGTGATAGGGTTTCTAATCTTCATGACATCATCTACAAGAGATTATTATGGTGATTATCTGGTTCCGGGATCAGGGTCTGGTACAGATCTTCCAGTTTTTTCCCGATTATTCGCCAATTATAATTTGTTTCAGCTAAAATCCGGGCGTTTTCTCCAATTCTCTCCCGCTCTCCCTTATACTCGATCAGGTACCGGATCCCTGCAATAAAGTCTTCGTCAACATCATCAACGATAATCGCATGTTCGTAGTTTTCTGCATCGATCCCCTCTATCCCCTTCTTCGTCGTTACAATGGGTAGACCAGCGCTCATATAATCAAATATCTTCAATTTTGTTCCTCCTCCGCTTCTGAGAGGCACGATGGCAATGTCAACAGCGGAAATATTCTGGATATCAGTGATAAATCCTAACGATCTGACGTTTGCTTCTTCAAACACTGGAACCTGCGTTCCACCGATGATAAATAGGACCTCTGGATCTGTATCGGCAAAGCAGGGAGCGATATACGTTTGAATGAGATCAAAGCCCTCCCGATTCGGAGGATGCTGATAAAGGCCGTGGAAAAATACTGCAACATCCGCAGGGGATAGCCTCATCTCTTCACGGATTTTAGCTCTTGTATTATCGGGCATCCTTGAGCGGGGGTTGCATCCCGAAGGAATGACACTGGTCATCCCATCTTTAAGGCGATACCTCCTCTGAAGTGTCGCTGCATCGTTGTCACTCACGGTGGTGATGTGGTTGAACAGATACCTGCAGGAGATTCTCTCGAGTACATCTATGTAGGTGGGTATGAAGCTCCGTTCGAATAGAGAGTACCGATCATTTTCTGCAAAAGTTTGCCGGATGAAATCGGATTCAACGTTGTGGGCATCGTACACTACTGCAACTCTTTTGCGCATAAGAAGACTGAGCATCTTAATCGCTATTGCGCCACTTGGATGAGTGATCTGGACAAGATCAATCTCTTCATCCCTGATGATCTGTGCTGCCTTACGGATGAAATCGAGATTGATATCCCTGAATATGGATAGGTTTCTCTGGAACGCTTCGATGTCATAATAGGTAAAGACCTGTGCAATGGCGGTATCATCTTCATCATGAAGATGATCTGGTTGGAGCACAAAGACCCGGTTCTGTTCACCCTGACATCGGACAAGATTGCAAAATCTGTTCTGGCCTCCGCTCTGTGGTTTTGACAATCCAACAGTCGTTGGGATCGCCAGTATGTTCATAAACACTCCCGATATTCCTGTTCGAGTCGTTCCACGATCCGCTCCCAGGTCAGGTTTTTGTGAACGAATTCCTGTCCCCGCTGAACCATCCTCTTTACCTCCTCCGGATTGTCAAGACAAAAGGCCATCTTTTCTGCTAGATCTGCACAGTCTCCGTATCGCGTGATGAAACCGCAATCTCCTTCCCTTATAAGATCCGAGCTGCCGTTGCCATCCGTGACAATCACTGGAATTCCACCCATGATCGCCTCAAACGGAACAAGCCCAAATATCTCGTATATGCTTGGATAGACGAGCAGGTCAGCGTCCTGGTAAGCAAAAGCGACGTCATCTATATAACCGACAAACCGTACCCGATCCTGGATCCCGAGACTCTTTACATCCTCCTCGAGTTTTCGCCTGTAACCCGAATCGGGTCCGGCGATGACCAGGGTGGTGTCTTTTCGCGTCTGTACCAACTGGTAAAACGCATTTACCAAAAAGTCAATTCCCTTGATTTTATTAATTCTGCCCAGGTATAGAATGAGTTCGCTCCCATTCTCTATTCCATGTAATCGACGAAAATCTCCTCTGTCTCTGGTGGTAATGCAGCTCTCGGGGCTGATGCCATTAGGGATAATAACGATCTTATCTTCATGCATGCCCATCTGAATATTCTGTTCTTTTTCCACATTACTCACGACGATCAGTCTTGTTGCGGCATCTAAAATGGCAGATCCAGAGATAAAGTCAAAGAGGTTTTTCATCACCGCCTTGCGGCGTGTTCCATTTTTTGGGAGTGATCCATGTGGTTGCAAAACGTATGGGATTCCGTACTTTCTAGCATAATAGCTGACGATGGCCGCAAGGAGTGTTCTGTGTTCGTGAATGTGAATTATATCGTAGTTTTGCAGATCTCGATGAGCAACGAACGGCAGATAGTAGGGAATTAGAGGTATCAGTATTCCCGGGAAATATTTCTGGAGGTTTTCGAAGTAGTAGACCTTTATTCCCTCAACGTCGAGGGGTCTGTTAGTTGGAAGGTCGGTTGGGTATAAGTTTCTATTTGTTGTATATACCGTGACTTCGTGACCCGCCGCCTGTAGATGGCGGGAGATCTCGTATGCTACACGTGTAACGCCCCCGGCCTCCCAACTCGGTTTGAAAAATGGCGTCACTTGAAGGATCTTCATAAGGCGTTCACGCCCTCGCTACTCTTTGTTTCATTGTCTGGTTACATTCGCATGATAGATGTAGAGAGATAAAGCAGGAAACCGGATCACGGATCCAGTGGTGGGTGTTACGAACCAGTGTACCCGGACACAATCTCAGCAGGATGCGATCCGCGCCTGGTTGCCGGTCCCTGCATTTTAGATGCCGGGTGAAATCTCTATAGTATGCTGGTCGAGCATGATCCCCCCAGGTACGTGTATAATTGGATTTCACTCCCCCACCTTGTGATATTGTAGTCCCATACTAGAATTGGAATTATATAATACTTGGCCTACGATATTTAGGCCAGGATATAATTGTATGGATATATGGTCTTTTTCGGGTATTCGATTGGCAAACAAATCTGCCTGCAATAGATAACAGGAGAGTATATCTCAAGGACCTCTGTCAGTTCTGCAGGATATAGTCTCTGATCTATCTCTCTTTGAGAATATTCTGTACTGGTCCTGCTATTCGTTCAGAATACTTTCAGAGTTTCCCGGGCGACTGACTCGAGACGATCTGGATCCGGTCGATCCGAACCTGTATCACAAATCTCCATCGGAATCCGGACTCAACATCCGCCGGGGTATTATCCCCGACATCTGCAGGTATGGAATACCCGCACATCGTATGCAGGAGTCCAAAGAAAAGCAAGATGTCTCAATCACAATAGACTGGAAGTCCCACTGTCGGACCATGAACCTCTACTGTTTCTGGACGAGCTTCACCGCCGTCCCATAGGCGAGAAGCTCTGCCGCCGTCGCCATCGTCTGCGACGTCGTGAACCGTATGTTCACGACCGCATCCGCCCCGAGGTCGCGCGCGGCGTTTGCCATCCGGTTGTATGCCTCGGTCCGGGCATCGGAGAGCATATCGGTGTACTCCTCAAGTTCGCCGCCGACGAGGCTCTTCAAGCCGGCCATGACGTCTTTTCCCAGGTGTTTTGTCCGTACGGTGTTACCGAAGACCACGCCGAGGATCTCACCCACAGCATGGCCCGGTACATCAGCAGTCGTTGTCAGTATCATCAGTTCACTCCCTGATCTCCTCAATGACTTCCTCGCGCCCTCGCCAGATGATCAACGCGACGCCGAGCACGATGAGCGGTACACCAAATATGGGCACGAGAAGCGCGACCACCACACCGATGACAGTCAGGGCGATCCCCCAGCGCATCTGGCTCTGCATAGCTATCTACTGGGACGGGTTTGCGGATAATTATTCGCGTCCTCCATCCTCCCCGGGATCTGTCCCGGCACCGAATAGCTGTAGTAATGAACCTTGAGTCATAATATGTATGGAAGCGTTCGATAGAGTTTGACGTTACCATCGATCAGGAATATCGGGAGTGAAACGGTTGTACAAGGTAGAATTGGCGACGAAACTCGCCGACCGGGTTTACGAATACTGGATATCCGCGCCGCAGGTGGCGCAACATGCACGGGCAGGCCAGTTTCTCATCCTGCGCCTGCATGAGAAGGGTGAGCGGATACCGCTCACCATATCCGCAGTCAGGGGAGATGCTGTCCGGGTGATATTTATGACCGTCGGCAAGACGACCCAGGAGCTCGCGACGCTCCGCGCGGGTGACAGCATCATGGATGTCGCAGGACCGCTCGGAAAGCCGAGCGAGATCGCCAGTTATGGAACCTGTTGCGTCGTCGGCGGCGGTGTTGGGATCGCAAGCATGCCCCTCATCGTAGAGGAACTCAAAGCCGCAGGCAATCACGTCATCGGGATCATCGGTGCGCGGAGCGCTGACCTCCTCATCCTCGAGGATGAGTTGCGTGGGATATGCGATGAGGTCTATATCACAACCGATGACGGGAGCAAAGGTGTTCATGGGTTTGCAGCCGACGTCCTGAAGGAGTTGCTCGGCGAGAGGGCGATCGACCGCGTCTGGATCATCGGCCCCGCTATCATGATGAAGGTCACCTCCGGCGTTACAGCCCCCTATGGCGTGAAGACCTACGTGAGTCTCAACCCGATCATGGTCGACGGGACGGGGATGTGCGGATCCTGCAGGGTGACCGTCGGCGGAGAGACAAAGTTTGCCTGCGTTGACGGCCCTGAGTTCGATGCTCACCAGGTCGATTTTGCTGAACTGATGCAGCGGCAGCGGATCTACACCGGCCAGGAGAAGGTCTCGCTTGAGCGGTTCGCTGAGCACCAGTGCCGATGCGGTGAGGGAGGAGATCATCATGGGTGACCGGCCGGCTGATATCCGGATAAGGGATTTTGAGGAGGTCGATACCGGGCTCTCCCCCGGTGAGGCGATCGCTGAGGCGGAGCGATGCATCCAGTGCAAAAAGCCGCTCTGTGTTACAGGCTGCCCGGTCTGCATCGATATCCCGGCGTTCATTCATAAGGTCGCTGAGGGGGATTTCCGGGGGGCGGCGCGCGCGCTCAAGGAGCAGAACATGCTCCCCGCAATCTGCGGGCGGGTATGCCCGCAGGAGACGCAGTGTGAGGGGGCCTGCGTACTCGGCATCAAGGCGACCCCGATCCGGATCGGCGCGCTCGAGCGGTTTGTGGCAGACTGGGAGCGACAGGATGGTGTCGAGCTCCCAAAGACAGCCCGACCGACCGGGAAGCGGGTGGCGGTCGTGGGGTCCGGCCCGGCGGGGCTTACGGCTGCGGCTGACCTCGCCCGCGCCGGCCATACCGTTACAATCTTTGAGTCGCTTCATGAGGCCGGTGGTGTCCTGACCTACGGCATCCCGGCATTCCGGTTGCCAGAAGATGTCGTCAGGGCAGAGATCGACCAGGTGCTCGACCTCGGTGTCAGGCTGAAGAAGAACCATCTGGTGGGAAGGAGCGTCAGCGTCGACGAACTCCTCGGTTACGACGCCGTCTTCCTCGCTACCGGAGCAGGACTGCCTGCGTTTATGGGTATTCCGGGGGAGAACTACAACGGTGTCTACTCGGCAAACGAGTTCCTCACGAGGGTAAACCTGATGCACGCCGATGCGTTCCCTGAGTTCGATACGCCGGTCCTGCACGGGGGGCGCGTGGCAGTGATCGGCGGCGGGAACGTCGCGATGGATGCCGCCCGGGTTGCGCGCCGTATGGGCGCGAAGGTCTTCCTCGTCTACCGGCGGCGCGAGGAGGATATGCCGGCACGGAAGGCTGAGGTTCTACACGCAAAGGAGGAGGGGATAGAGTTTCTCACCTGCACAAACCCGACCCGGATCCTCGGGGAGGGGGGGTGCGTCTTCGGGCTTGAGTGCGTGGAGATGTCGCTCTGTGATCTCGATGCGAGCGGCCGCCCATCTCCGGAGCCGATTCCGGGAAGCGAGTTCACCCTCGATGTCGATATGGTGATCCAGGCCATCGGCACAGGTCCGAACCCGCTCCTCGTCTCCCTGATCCCGGGGCTTGAGCGCGCCCGGCGGGGTAATGTCATCGTCGATGAGAACGGTAGAACATCTATCCCTCACGTCTACGCAGGTGGGGATATCGCCACCGGCGCGGCCACGGTGATCGAGGCTATGGGCTCGGCGAAGCGGGCGGCAGCGGCGATCAATGAGATGTTGAGCGAGGAGTGACGAGCCCCGGGGGGCATACAACCCCTCCCTCCCTGCTCACTTCAGTAGATCCGCAAGCTGCCGCATCTCTCGTATATGGTATTGCCCCTCTGCCGTCGGGGTACCGGCATGACAGAAGACGAACTCCGACCCGAAGAGCGGCAGGATAGCCCGGGCGTAGCGGAATCCGGCGCCCATGATACTCGTGCAGATGGGCTTCTGAGCCTGGTGGGTGAACGTGACGAGCGCCATGAGGTCATCTGCTGTGCGGGGTTTCACGACAATTTTTGGAATATCGCCGTATGACCTGAGCGTCTCCTCGATCTTTCTCAGTTCCGGGGAGGAGGGCATCTCACCTGTATGGAGCGATGCGATGATCTGGATCCCCTGGCCCTTGATGGCAGGTGCGTGGTCCCGGTAGCGGGCCTCAACATCCACGAGATCGACGTACCTCGTGATCGGACCGATGATCCGGGCCCAGAGATCAGCATCGCCAACGAAATTCCCCCCTTCCTCCCTGCTCCGGAGTGTGGCGATCAGGGGGATGGCGGTCTTCTCCCGGATCGCACGGACCTGATCCGGGAGGTCGCCGGCCATCCGGTCAAGCCTGACCTCGATGAACGTCGGGGTGTACTCCACCACCTCGTCGACGGCGCCGGCATCCTCCACAGAGACGACGATCTTCATACTCACCGGATGTATGACCACTCCATCACATAAAGGTCTGCCCACTCCCCGGGGATCAGGAGCGCTCCCCGAGAGCGTCGTGGCGCTGAAGCATGGCGGCGAAGGTCTCATCAAGGACACCCGGCAGCCGCTCCCGGAGCCGCCGCACCCCGACCCCGGTTATGCCGCCGCCGGTCGCTACATGCCGGATCAGGTCGGGCGGGGTCTCACCGGTCTCCCTGATGTATGCGGCCGTGGCCGTGACCATCCCTGTCGCGAGGGAGAGTGCCCGGTCCGGCGAAAGTCCGCCGGCGCGGATCGCCGCCCCCGCAAGTTCCTCGATGATGGCGGCGAGCAGCCCCGGACCGCAACTCGAGAGAAACGTCGCCACCGGGAGCTCACCCTCCTCGACGAGCATCAGATCCCCGATCGGCGAAAAGAGTCTCTCCGCCCGGCGGGCATCGCCCGCCCCGACCCCCCGCCCGTGGCAGATCAACGTCGTCCCCTGCCCGATGCTGGAGGTGATCGTGGGGATGACGCGGGTGACCGGGCCCATGAATACCGCCTCAAGGTCCGCAAGGCTCACACCGGCGGCGAGCGAGATAATATGCTCATCCCCCTCCACCACCGGAGCGATCTCGTGGAGAACGCCCAAAACATCCCCTGGTCTGACGGCGATTATGATCGTGCGGCACCGGCGGGCGAGGTCAGTGTTCGCCGGAGCGATGCCGATCCCGGGCCATGCGGCGGCGCATGCATCGAGGCTCTTTTTGCTCCTCGATGAGACAACGACTTCATCGACCCTGAGCACCCCGGTTGAGAGAAAACCTCGCACAAGCATGCTCCCCATCTCCCCGTAACCGATAATCCCGGTAAGTTCCATGTTCCTATCTTTTCGGTCGGGCGTTCGTATATAGGGGAGATACCCGGGACTTGGGTATATAGGCCGGCAGGGCGACTGTACTGAAACAGATGGCACATGATCGATCAGAGATCGGCCCGGTCGCACCGCCGGAACTGCTCGCACCTGCCGGATCACCGGAGGCCCTGAGAGCGGCGGTCGCCGCCGGCGCCGATGCGGTCTACCTCGCAGGGAGGCGGTTTGGGGCCAGGCACTACGCGGCGAACTTCTCGGACGATGAACTCCGATCAGCCGTCGATTACGCACATCTCCACGGCGTGCGGGTCTACGTCACCGTAAACACCCTCGTGAGCGACGCCGAACTCCCCGACGTCATCCGCTACCTCCTCTGGCTCTACGAGATCGGGGCTGACGCCATCCTCGTACAGGATACCGGTGTTGCGGCTCTCGCCCGGGAGGTGGTTCCGGCCCTCACCCTCCACGCCTCCACCCAGATGACGATCCACAACCGCGAGGGTGCATCGTGGGCCGCGCGGAAGGGGTTCTCCCGGGTGGTCCCGGCGCGGGAACTCAGCCTCCTGGAGATCGAGGATATAGCGGGGGTGCCCGGGATCGGTGTTGAGGTATTCGCCCACGGTGCGCTCTGCTACGGCTACTCGGGCCAGTGCCTCCTCTCCTCGGTCATCGGAGGGCGGAGCGGGAACCGGGGGATGTGCGCCCAGCCATGCAGGAAACCCTACCGGCTCGTGACCGCCGGGAAAGATGAGTACGGCCGCCCGAGAGACCTCCAGACTCTGCCCATAGAGGGCCGGTACCTCCTCTCGACCCGCGACCTCGCGGTATATCCACGCCTTGACCGGATAGTCCGCTCACCGGTTGTCTCGCTCAAGATCGAGGGGAGGATGCGCTCCGCGGAGTATGTCGCCACAGTGGTGAGCATCTACCGGCGCGCCATCGATGCGATCACTGCCGGGGAGGCCTGGTCGCCCTCCAGGGAGGATATGCGGGATCTTATGCTTGCGTTCAACCGGGAGTTCACGGAGGGCTACATCCTCGGTGCATCCGATATCATGGCCCGCGACAGGCCCGGGAACCGCGGGATCCTGCTCGGCACGGTGGTCGGCTACGACCCGCGGAGGGAGGAGGCGACCGTCCGCCTCTCCGGAGAGATCGTGCCCCGCTCCGGTGATGGGCTTGCCTTCTGCGCGGAAGATCCCGACCGGGACGTGGGTGCGGTCGTTCATGGCACCCCCGCCGTCCGCCGCGGCACGGTGCGGGTCGGTCTTCCCTTACCCGTCGGGCGGGATACGAAGGTCTACCTGACGAAGAGCGCCGACCTCGAGGAGCGGGCGAAGAGGATCATGGAAAGCTCCCTCCCGCAGTTGCCGATCGATCTCGTGGTCACCTGGGAGGATGGTACGCCCTGTTTTCTGGGGACACTCGCCGGTAAACCTCTCCAGGTCACCTACCGGGCAGACATAGAGATGGAACCTGCGCGGAGCCGGCCGCTCACCCCGGAGGAGATCGCGGAGCAGTTTTCCAGGACCGGGGGAACACCGTTTGTCATACGGAGACTGGATCTCCGCTACCCGGGTGGACTCTTCGCACCGCCGGGTGTGCTGAACCGGATCCGCCGGGCGTTCCTGGAGAGGGTCGAGGAGGCCGTTGTTGCCGCGCATCGACCGGAACCGGATGCAGTGCTCGCTGCCCGGGAACGGGCGGACGCGGTGATCGCCGGAATGCTACCCAAAAAGCGGATCACAGGACGGCTCCCATCGGTCTCGGTCTACACCGACACTCTCGAAGGCGTCGGGGCTGCCATCCGGGGCGGCGCCCGGACCATCTACTTCGAGCCGGTTGAGCAGGGTGGCTGTATTGAGGAGGCTGCCGCCCTCTGCCGTGCAGGCGGCACAGATCTCGTCTGGAAGTGGCCGTCGATCACGCGGCGCACCTTCCTTGATGCCGCCGCCCCGCTCCTCCCATCGCTCTACGATGCCGGCATCCGGCGCGTCATGGTGAGCGGGGTTGGCGCTGCCTGTGCGATGCGGGAGGCCGAGCCCCGTATGCACCTCTATGGGGCTGCCGGACTGAACGTCTGGAACCACCGCACCACGCAGGAACTTGCCCCCCTCTTCCTGCGATGCACACTGTCCCCTGAGCTCCCCGCCGCCGACCTCGCCAGACTGACTGAAATGGCCGGCGACTCTCCCGCGCTCGAGGTGCTTGTGCAGGGGAACACCGAGGCGATGGTGACCGAAGACCGGCTTGCGGCGGTCCCGGGCGACCGATTCATGGGGCTGCAGGACCGGCACAACCGCATCTTCCCTCTCCGGTGCGATAGCGAGTCCCGGGTGTACATCGCAAACGCGGTCGAGACCTGCCTGATCGATCACCTCCCCCGGATCATCGGGATGGGGATCGATGCGGTCGCGATCGATGCACGGGGACGCGGGCCACGGTACACAGAGGAGATGGTCCGCCTCTACCGTGCAGGGGTCGAGGCTGCCGGCCGGGGAGACCGGAAGGCGCTCGACAACCTCAAAGAAGAGGTGAAAGAGCGCGCCCTCGGGGGCATCACTGGCGGGCATTTCGTCAGAGGACTCTCGGAGTGAAGCGAGCGTGGAGTCTCTGTATCCGGGCTACTCCGCCGGATACTCCTCTTCTGTACACCAGACCTCAAGCACCGTATCCTCAGGCTCAAACCGATCTGCATACGCATCAGGCGTTGTACCTGCATCCATCCATATGGTATCGATCAGGTGTCTGGAGATGCGGTAGAGGTAGCGGTACCTCCAGGGTGATGCGGGCCTTACGTCGCGCTCGTAGATCTGCCTGGCAAGGTTCGATGAACAGAAGACACCCTCCTCTGGCTCGAAGAGGACTTCCTCGACGTATCGCTGGATATACCACCGGAGCTCAGATGTGAGAGCGAGTGCGCTTCCAAGCGACGCCGTCCTGATGCGTATACCGTACTCCAGCCTGTCAGGCCGATAGAAGCGAAGGGTATCCCTGCTGGTCTCGGAGTTGAGCAGGGTGGTGTAGAGATCAACACCCTCCGGCTGGATGAGGAGGACGTTCATCGTACATCATGTATGCGCGAAGGGCGATAAGGCTTCCCGGAGGTGGAATAGCGGTGCATGGGAAAAAATTATGGGAACCAGAGGGTTTCCATCAGATATACATGCGGATATCGGGTGTCGCCACGTTGCGCTTCACCTTCTTGATCGCCGCAAAGAAATCTTCCTGCTCAACAGATTCAGCGTCACGCCGGACAGCCATCATACCGGCCTCGCGGCAGATCGCCTGCAGTTCTGCGCCCGTGGTCTCCCCTGTGCGCTCCACGATCCCGGCTAGATCGACATCCCCGGCGAGGGTCATCTTCGCGGTATGGATCTTCAGGATCTCAAGGCGTGCTCCATTGTCGGGGAGGGGGATCCTGATGATCCGGTCGAACCGGCCCGGGCGAAGGAGGGCCGGATCCAGCATATCGATGCGGTTCGTTGCCGCCATGATCCTGACGTTGCCCCGGTTCCCGAACCCGTCCATCTCAGCGAGGAGCTGCATAAGCGTCCGCTGAACCTCGGCGCTACCGGAGGTTCCATCGTTGGTGCGCATGCTCCCGATCGCATCGATCTCATCGATAAAGACGATCGCCGGAGCGCGCTCCCGGGCGAGGACAAAGAGTTCACGCACGAGCTGCGCACCCTCTCCGATGTACTTATGGACGAGCTCGCTTCCCGACATCCTGATGAACTTCGCGTGGGACTGGTGAGCGACCGCCTTTGCGATCAGGGTCTTCCCGGTCCCGGGTGGGCCATAGAGGAGGATGCCTTTCGGGGGTTCAACGCCCACGCGCTCGTAGACCTCAGGCTTTGTGAGCGGGTACTCGACCGCTTCCCTGACCTCCTCGATCTCCTCTCTCAGACCGCCGATCTGCTCGAACGTGACATCCGGTTGTTCATCGAGCTCCATGACCCTGACCCTTGAGTCGTAGATATTGCCGATCGTCTTGACTATAGAGAGCGTATTATTCACCGCTACCTTCATCCCGGGCTTGAGGATGCGGTGGAGTTTTGCGTTGACTGTGGTGACGTACTCCTGGTTGTTGCCCTGCTGTCTGAGGTATACCTCACCGTTATCCAGCACATCGATCACGGCGGCGACAAACAGCGGCATCCGTTTTAGCTGACTGTTCTCTTTTCTCAGTTGCAGGATCTCTTTCTCAAGCAACTCATTCTTTAATTTATAATCCAGGATCTGCGCTTTTAGATCTTGAATCTGGAGCGCAAGCATCTCATACTCGCTTCCGGGATTACTGCCAAGGGTTTCGTCCATGTCACTCATATACTTGGATCTCCAACCTCATTATAATGTGGTGGCAGTAACCGCCGACTCTCCCGCGCACATCGGTGCCTGGCTTTATAAGCGGTCAGGCAGGGGTAATTCTGTGGATCCGGCCCCCTGATACCGACTCCGGGCTCACATGAAATCTTCGTCAGAGAGTGGTCTGGATCGCATGGGATCAGAGCCTGACACCTCTCCTGTGGAGGGATACCGCCTGCATTGCCTCCCGTCGGCGGGGCTGGAAACCCGGACCGCAAAGGAAGAAGGGATCGTGCCATCCCACCATGAACCGTCTGGAGAACAGAGTGGTGTGCCGGAGCCGGCAGGCCGCATACCTCCCCGGTCTTCTGACCGGGGCCTCACGTCCGATACAGATGAAGATCATTCACATAGCAGATACACACCTCGGACTATCCGCATTCAACCGGGTCGATCCGGAGACCGGGATGAACCTGCGCGAGCAGCTCATCTACGAAAACTTCCTCTCCTCGATCGATCAGATCATCAGGATGCGCCCGGATGCGCTCGTCCATGCCGGCGATCTCTTCCACCAGGTCAAGCCGAAGACCCGCGCCTATACGACAGCGCTCGACGCCCTCTGCCGCCTGCAGGATGCCGGTATCCCGATGATCGTTGTCGCGGGCAACCATAGCATGGCAAAGACCCGCTACACGGCATCCCCATTCGAGGTTCTCGAGCGGGGGGGCTATCGCGCAGGCGACCTCTACGTCGCCCACCACAACCGCTACCGGCGGGTTGAACTCGACGATACAGTCTTTCACCTGATACCGAATATGCTCAGGCCTGAGGGTTACCGGACAGCGTTTGACGAGATCGAGTTCTCGCCCGGCACAAACGTGCTCGTCACTCACGGTCTTGCGAGCATCTTAAAAGACCGACGTTTGCACACCGTTGCCGAGCATGAACTGGATGCGACCGTTATGTCGGACCGGTTCGACTACATAGCGCTCGGCCACTTCCACGACCAGGTGCAGGTCGCCGATAACGCCTGGTACAGCGGGTCGCTTGAGTACTGCAACTACGGGGAGATCGGGGATACCAAGGGCGGTCTTGCAGTGGATCTCTCGACCGGGGCGGTCGAGGGGATCGACCTCCCGCATACCCCCATGATCGACCTCGGGAGGATCAACTGCGACGGGCTTTCTGCCCGGGAGGTTGTGAGTGAAATCCTCACGACAGTCGATGATGCCGGAAGGACGACCTTCCAGGCGATCTGTCAGGTCACACTCGATGGCATACGGCGCGAGACCCAGAGGGCGCTCGACCAGAAAGCACTCCTCAATGCCCGGAGCCAGATGCTTGACCTCAAACTCCGGGTGATAACAGTCGATGACACCACCCAGATACTCCGGGAGGATACTCTCGCTGGCCTGGATTATATCGCTGAGTTTGAGCGTTTCGTGGAGCGAGAACACCTCGCTCCGGGTGACGAAGAATACGTGAAGAAGACCGGAACCCGGATCCTCCGGTCGGTGATCGAGCGTCACAGGGAGGGAGAGAATGCTTCTGAATAAACTCTTGATGCGCAACTTCAAGCGATTCCGGGACCAGGAGATCGTCTTTCAGGACGGCATCACCGGGATCGTCGGGAACAACGGGACCGGGAAGAGTAGCATCGTCTCCGCAATCCTCTTCGCCCTCTACGGGCTCCAGGGGACAGGGGTTGACGGGAACTACATCGTCAGCTCGTTTGCCGGACCACAGGATATCTGCGAGGTCCGCCTGGAGTTCATCGCCGGTGGCAACGAGTACACCATCGTCCGGAGATTCAAGCGCCGCCCATCCTCCACCCTCCATGAGGCAAACCTTTACCTGAACCAGAAGCTCCTCGCAAGCAGTGTCCAGAAGGTGGCCCAGGAAGTGCAGCGGATCGTCGGTATGGGACCGGACGACTTCCGAAACACCATATACGCCGGGCAGAAGGAACTCCTCACCCTGATCGAGAGCAGGGCTGGATCCCGGAAAGACTGGTTCATGCAGGTACTTGGCATCGATTACCTCAAGAAAGACAGCATGGAGGCGCTGAAAGAGATCATCGATGCCAGGGAGGGGAGTTACCAGGAGATCTCAGGGAGGCTCCAGGAGCTGGACGCGGATGCGGTTCGCGCTCGCATCCGGGAGCTCCACGCTTCACTCGCCAGTGCAGAGGAAGAGGCGGTGAGGAGCGCGACTGCGGAGAAGAACGCTGAGGAGATGCGTGAACAGGCCAGAAAGGAACGCGATCGCCTGCTCATTGTGCGTGACCGCTACCTGCACCTCGCAAAGGAGGGGGAGGTGCTGACCGCCGAGGTCGCGCGACTCAGCACCGAGTGCCGGGAGGGGGAGGCAGAGATCATAGGGCGTATGAGACTCCAGGACGACCTCGAAGCCCTCGCCCCCATCGCCGGCAGCTATGAGGTTCTGAAGGCAGAGGTCGCCGCGATGACCGATGCGAAGAGTCGGGACGAGCATCTGGCGTTTGCCGCTGCAACCGCGCGGGAGCAGGTGCAGGAGCACGATAAGCGCCGCGCGAAAGTCGTGGCGGAACTCAGCGCACTTGCGCACGACGAGGAGGCGATCGCCGGGCTTGCCCGGGATATCGAGGAGTGGCAGGCGCTCCGCGATCGCATCACCGCGCTGAAAGGCCTCCAGTCAGAGTACGACGCCCTCCGCGATGATCTGGCCCGCATGGACGAGCGGTTCGTCCAGACAGAGCGGCGTGTCAGGGAGAACCGGGCCGATATCGAGAGGATCGAGGAGAAGGCCCGACATCTTGAGGAACTGGAGGCAGAGATCGGTGAGTACGACGCCCTCCGCACCCACGAGGAGGTTCTCGTCAAGGTGGCCGGGTATACCCGGGAGGAGGAGCGGTGCCTGCGGGAGGCCCGCGCCGCATCGGAAGAGATGAACCGGCTCCAGGAGACCATCGCCGGGCTCGCCCGAGAGATCGCAGGGATGGGCGTCATTGAGGAAGCGATCGAGGCGGCCGGAAAGAGGAAGGATGACCTGACATCGCAGATCAGCGCCTGCACCGCGCGCCAGCAGGCGGTCAGCGAGGAGCTCCAGGAATTGACCGAACACCGGGCCGGGATCCTTGAGGCGGGTCCGGAGGGATCCTGCCCGATGTGTCACCAGGATCTCGGGGAGCACTACGAAGACCTCCTGAGTGACCTTACGGCGGGGATCGCATCGATGCAGGAGACGCTCACAGGCCTTGAGGCTGAGCATACGCAGGCGATCACCACGCAGCAGGAGGTTATCGCCGGGTTGCAGGATCTCATGCAGCAGCGCACCACCCTCCAGCAAACGAAGGAGCAGCAAGCACTCCATACCTCCCGGTATGAGCAGGCTGCTGAGGCCTTGCAACGATGGGAGAGAGAGGCCGGGGAGCACCGCGCCACGATAGAGGCGCTCGGCCTTGAGGGGTATGATCCGGCGGTGCATGATGCACTCCGGAGACGAATCCGCGACCTTGAGGAGAAGCGGGCGAGGGCTGACACCCTCAGGGGTGAGTGCAGTCGCCTCCCGGATCTCAGGGAGGAGCGGCAGAACCTCATAACCGAGGTTGAGGATCACCTCACCCGAAAGGAGGAGATAGAGGGGAAGCTTGCCAGACTCGGGTTTGACCCTCAGGTTCTCAGGCACCTGGAAGCCGATGCACAGGCACTCGAAGCATCCTGCCGCGCGTACACAGAGGCACAGGCCCGCCTCGCCCGGCGGCCGGCGCTTGAGGAGGAGGAGAAAGAACTCCTGAAACGACTGGAAGGGCTCCGGGTGAGACTGCAGGAGATCGAGAATGAGCAGAGAGAACTCGCGTTTGACCCGGACCGGCATTTACACCTCACGGAAGAGTGCAGTCGCGCCGAAGAAGCACACAAAAAGATGCTCGAGCTCCGCGTCCGCCTCGAAGAAGTTCCGAGGATGCGAAAGGCGCTTGAGACAAAACAGGAACTCCTCACCGGCCGGGAGGCGGAGCTCCGCACCGCGAAGGCGGCTATAGCCGACCTTGACTTTGATGAGCGGGCGATAGCGGCAGTGGAGGAGAGTCTCGCTGGCATCGAGCAGACTCTCACGGGGGCGCGGGAGAAGAGGTACGCGATCGCGGCCACGATAACCGGTCTGAAGGCGGATATCAGCGAGGAGACCGCGCGCCTCTCCCGGGCCGACGACCTTTCCCGGGAACAGGAGACTCTCCACGAAGAGATCGGGCGCCTGAAGTTGACCCGCTCGCTCATCAAAGATTACACCGATTACCTTCTGCAGGTGGTCAGGGACAGGATCGAGGAGGAGGCAGGGAGGGTGCTTGCCGGGATCACCGATGGACGATACGGAACGGTGATGCTCGACGACGACTTCACCGTCCTCATCCATGACATGGGCGACGACTACCCGGCCGATCGTTTCAGCGGCGGAGAGCAGGATGATATCGCCATCGCTCTCAGGATCGCCCTCTCCCGGTTCCTCGCCGGTGTGAACGAGGTGCATGACTCAACGTTCCTGATATTCGATGAGATATTCGGGAGCCAGGACGAAGAGCGACGGAGTAACCTCCTCCGGGCACTCCGGACACAGGAAGCACACTTCCCCCAGATCCTTCTTATATCCCATATCACCGAGGTACAGGATGAGTTCTCGACGACGCTCCTGGTCGAGATGGAGGCTGACCGGGCGAGCACGGTCAGGGAGTTTGAGTGATGGATCAGGGATCTCTCTACCAGGACGCGATCCGGCGCGTTGCGGGAAGGATCCGGGAGTGCGCACCGGAGGATCTCGCTCTGAGGTTCTCTGCGTGTAGCGGGTTTGACGCAGAATCCTACCAGCCCTGCTCCTCCTCGTTTGATGGGGCGGTCTGCGCTGTGGATGGGAGCAACGCAATCATACTTGATGCCGGCAGTTTTGCCGTCGCAGCCGTCCGGGCATCGGTCAGCACATGTGCCGGGGGGGTGCGCATCTGCCACAGGACAACGCCGCTCAAGATCGTCACCGTCAACCCCGGGTCCGGAAACGAGGACTTCGATACACTCTTCCGCGACTGCTTCCACCACCACCCGAAGGCGCCCCTCGACCACGATGATCCGATCCAGAACTCCGCCGTCATACGGGATACCCTCGAGTACCGGGCGGCCATGGATATGGCCGGAGAACTCAACACCGGGGATATCCTCGTGCTCGACGGCACGCTCCAGGTCCGCCACGCAAGCCATGATGAGGTCATCGAGAGTCTCTTAAACCTCTGTAACCTCCGGGGTGTTCTCATAGCCGCGGTGACGAAGCGGACGTCGCTCACATGGGGCGGGGGGCACCCGATCGTTCCGGCGGCAGAGGGGCTTGCCCGCGACCTCGGCATCCCCGAACCCTGGTACCTCTGCGTCTCCGCCGCCGAAGGCCTGATCGATCGCGAGGAGACGCACCGCTGGAAGCAGCGGGGCGGGCAGTACGTCGCGCGACTGCATCCCCGGGCGCAGAGGGCGTTTAAGGTTGAGATCCCGAAATACTACACCCCTGATAGGGTGAAACGGGTCTTCTCCGCACTCGCCTCCTTCTCCGACGATGGCAGGGTCACGGGCTACCCCTATCCCCTCTTTGACGCCCACCTCACGACGAAGATCGGGGCCGATGCGGTCGAGCAGATCCGCCAGGATATCATCCGGGGCATGGATAGACTCGGCATGAACCTCGCCGATTACACCGGCATCTTTGGTGACTACCATGACGAATTTGATCGATATTGATAGAGGCGACGCCTCGAAGTACCGCCTGATCGGGGATCGGGTGCTCAGTTACCGGTTCGCCGTCCCTCATGACGCAGAGCTCTACCTCGGGGATGTGCTCAAGATCACCGATGCTGTCAAGCGGGTAACGTTCTTTGCGAAGGTGAGCGATCTCATCCACGGATGTAACTTCTCAGACCCGCGGTGGGACACCCGCCCGCACACCGAGCATTTCTACGGGATCGGGGAGGACGTCTTCATCCTCGTCGAGGCGATCCCGCTCGGGTTCGTGGGGGAGGATGGTCTCTTCCGGAAGCCAAGGACAATCCCTGCGAAGTTCTCGCGCGTGGAACAGCCGGAGGCTGGAGATTTTGCGTTCCTGCGGCAGGTGATGGGTGAGATCGAGATCGGCGTGATGAAGACCGGCCAGGGCGTCCTCAGGGACGTGAGGGTATCGCTCCATGCGACGGTGATGAGACAGCATATGGGTGTCTTTGCCACGACCGGCATGGGAAAGAGTAACTTCATGAAGGTCTTCTGTGCCTCCTGCATGCGAGCGCGGGAGTTCGGGCTCCTCATCGTGGATCCGCACGGTGAGTACGTGGCAGGAGGGCGGTCATCGAGCGGCGAGGCTACCCGGGGGCTCCTCCACTACCAGGCCGGCCGGGGCGGACTTTCGGTCTTTACCACGCAATCGGATAGTTTCAGGAGGAAATACATGCTCGATCAGCTCTACCTGGACTACGACGACTTCAGGGCGCCCGACCTCCTCCTGCTCTACGAGCACTCTCAGCCCCAGCGTGAGGCCGTGGAGATGCTTGAGGATATACCCGGATCCGCTGTGATCGAGTTCTTCCGGGATACCGACTTTACAACCTTCGATGTCGCGACGTACGCCGGCAGGTATCCTGAGGTCGCCAGGGAACTAAAGAATTTCACGGCGAGCACGCTCTCAGTGGTGCAGCGACGTATTCTTGGTATGCTCAACCGGAACAAAAAGTTCCTCCGCAAGAAGGGATCGTCGATCCCTGATATCATCAGGGCACTCCATGAGAATAAGGTCGTCCTTATCGATATACCGGGTATGAGCGAGCAGAGCGAACTCTTCGTCCTCTCGATCATAACCCGCATGATCATGAAGAATCACCAGGGGGAGGATGCCAGGAGCGCTGAAGAACAGAGACAGGTATTGATCGCGATCGAGGAGGCCCAGAGGGTGCTCGGGTCGGGTCTCGGGAGCACAAGGACGTTTCGAGAGGCTGCTATGGAGGGGAGGAAGTTTGGCGTGGGGCTCTGTGTCATCACCCAGCAGCCGAAGAATATCGATGCCCGGGTTCTTGCCCAGCTAAACACATTCGTCGTGATGGGACTCTCGGATCGTGGGGATCGTGATATCATAGCAAGCAGCGCAAAACAGGATCTCTCGCGCCTGGATACAGAGATACAGACACTCGAAGCGGGTGAAGCGGTCATAAGCACCCTCGGGATCCCGTTTCCCGTGAGCACCCGGATCCACCTCTTTGAGGAGTATATCCAGGATCTAAACAATCGACCGGCCATGAGGTCGATAGAAGAAGGGCTTGATACATCGTTCTAATTGAGAGATGGTGACAGGATTTTACATCCCGGATCAACCGTCTTCTCACTGAAAATCTTCTGGCGCCAGATGGCGTCAGGATCACTGTTTGTTCTCTACTTTCCGGATCGAGACGCAGTTGATAACCGCATCTCCGGTCATGATGTAGCGTTTGACGATGGTTCCGAGCACCTCAACCACGTCCCCTTTCTTCACATCTTCCGCCGGCGAGGTGAACATCTTGACCGATATCTCACCTGTCCGATCGGCGACGAGGTACTGTGGCCGGTTGAGGAACTGGAAGTAGACCCGCTCGACGACCCCTTTCACACGTACAGGCTGGCCGAGCTGATTTAAGTTGATCGCACGTATGCGCATGGTTCGCGCTACCGCTTCATACTCTGGCACCAGTGACGCATACTGCTTCTGGCTCATGTAGTTGAGCGCCCCTGGTATGATGATCAGCATAATGGCCGATGGGACCGCCCAGATCAGCGAGCGCACGTCTCCGGTGAGGTAGACGTACACACCGATCAGGACCATAAAAAAGAGGAAGACTGCCAGTGCAACTGGCGTCACCCTCACTCTAATATCTCCGATCTGCATCGTTTATCAGGTTTACTTCAGGGCGGCAATTTCCTTTTTGAACGCTACCCAGTAGATGACACCGACGAAGAACAGACCGCCGACTATATTTCCGAGAGTAACCGGAATCAGGTTAGCGGTCCACATGGCTACCCAGTTGACCGTGTCGACGGCCTGCGATGGGTCAATGCCTGTACAGAAGATACCCGTCGGGATAAAGTACATATTCGCAACACTGTGCTCAAACCCGGTGGCGACGAAAGCAAAGATCGGGAACCAGATACCGACGATCTTTCCTATCGCATCATCAGCGCATATACCGAGCAGGACAGCAAGGTTGACGAGCCAGTTACAGCCAATACCCTTCAGGAATACTGACCATAAGGCCATACCTCCTGCATAACTCGTCTTTACTTTTGCTATGGCTATTGCTCTCAATCCAAACGCGGTGAGTGTTGCGGTTCCGGCGGCATCGAAGGTAGCACACGGACCGTATGCCATGATATACGCAAAGACGATCGATCCAATCAGGTTACCTATGTACACCCAGACCCAGAGATTGAGCACATTGGCCCAGCTGACCTTGTGGACGAACGCCGCCATGGGGGCGAGCATCGCGTCACCGGTGAAGAGTTCTGCACCGGTCATAATCGTCATGATAAGACCCACAGGGAAGACAGCACCCAGCATGAACTGGGCCATACCGGCACTTGCAAAACCAGATCTCAGAGCGACATCGGTCGCCATGACACCTGTCGAACAGACTGTCGCAAGCGCACCGCCCATGGCGATGTAAGCTCCTGACATGAAACCACGCACAAGCATATTCCAGACAGGCAGTCCGACTTTATACTTTCCGGCATCACCCGCTTTTGCTACTATAGCAACTGGAGGATGGAACACCATTTTTCATACACCTCTCTAAACGTCCTACCTATACCTTCGAGTAATCTGATTGTATAGGTCCAATTAATGAGTAATTT